>CAZRFB010000161.1:0-19263 GCA_964599185.1 uncultured Rhodobacterales bacterium
CAATCCGTCGCGCTTGAGGATGCCGATCCACGCATAGACGCGGATCAGGAACGAGGTCCAGAACGGCAGGATCACCAGCATCAGCAGCGCGCCCTGCCACTGCTTCGGCGCGCGCGCCATGGCGTAGGCGATGGGATAGCCCACCAGCAGCGTGAGCGCCGTGGAGATCAGCGCGATGCGCAAGGAGCTGAGATAAGTGGTGATGTAGAGCGGATCCTCAAACAGAAAGCGATAGTTGTCGAGGTTCGGCGCGGCGAAGAACCCGCGCACCGCGTCCCAGCTGTCCCAGGTCGGCACATAGGGCGGCTGGGCGATGGCGGCTTCGGAAAAGCTGATCTTCAGCACGATCAGGAACGGCGCGACGAAGAACAGCAGCAGCCACAGGTAGGGCAGGCCGACCACGACCAGCTTTCCCCAGTTGAACCCGCGACCCGCCTGCATCTCGCCCCTCGCGCTGCGCCCCATTCATAACGCCCGGAAAAAACGCCGCCCGCAAGCCTCTATCGCGCGTCCCAGGCATCGGCGGCGCGATAGGCGGCCAGCGTCGCGCCCAGCCACAGCGGGCGCAGGCCGGGCAGGGGGATGCGCGGCGGCAGGCCGCGCCAGAGCGCGGGGATGGTCGCGTCGGGCGCGCCTGCGATCACCCCGGCCAGCAGCCGCCCCGCCACCTGCGCGCCGTTGACGCCCGAGCCATGCCAGCCGAAGGCGTGAAACACGCTGGCGTCATCCGCCAGCCGCCCCACGGCGGGCGCCATCGCGCGCGTGGCGCAGATCGGGCCGCGCCAGTAGAAGTCGAGCGGGATGTCGCGCCACGCCGGATAGGCCCGCGCCAGATGCGCCGCCAGCCGCGCCCGCCAGCGCGGGGCCGAGGCGCGCGACCCGCTCAGGTCGCCGCGCATCCCGAACAACAGCCGCCGCTGCGGCAGCATCCGCCAGTAATACAGCATCCGCCGCGTGTTGGTGAGCGGGCTTTCCTCGGCCCAGGCGTGGCGCGACAGCGCCTCGTCGCTCAGGGGCCGCGTGACGCCGATCATCGACAGCACCGGCATCGCGCGCGCGGCGAAGGCGGGATGCAGCGCGTCGGGCGTGAAGCCGTTGGTGGCCAGCACAACCTTTTTCGCCCGCAGAACGCCGCGCGCGGTCTCAAGCAGGTGATCGGCGCCCTCGCGCCGCCAGCGCAGCGCCTCCGAGAACGGGTGCAGCCGCGCGCCCGCCGCCTCCGCCGCCCGCGCCAGCGCCGCCGTCAGCATCAGCGGATGCAGCGCAAAGCCGGGGCGGATGCGCAGCGCGCCATGCTGCTGCGGCCCGATGAACCCGCGTTCGGCGTAGGCTTCGCGCGACAGCAACTGCGCCGTCACGCCCCAGCGCGCGGCTTCCGCCTCGGCGCGCAAGGCGGCGAAGGCGCGGCGGTCCGGCGCGACGATCACCTCCGCGTCGCCCTGCGTTTCGACGCCCTGCGCGGCGCAGAAGGCGCGCAGGCGGCGCGCGCCCTCCACCATCGTCTCGGTCAGGCGGCGCGCCTCAGCCTCGCCGACGCGGGCGATGCGGGCGGCCATGTCCAGCTTGTCGCTGCTGAGGCCGACGATCCCGCCGTTGCGCCCCGACGCGCCCCAGCCGACGGCGCCCGCATCCAGCGCCACGGCGTCCACGCCGCGCTGCGCCAGCGTCAGCGCGCAGGACAGCCCGGCGTAGCCGCAGCCGATGATGGCGACCTCGGCGCGGGTCTCTCCCGCAAGGGGCTGACGCCGGGGAAGCGCGGGCGCGCTGGCCCGCCACCAGCTTTCCGGCTGGGCGGTCACATCATAGAGATCGCCATGGCATGGGCCGCGCAAGGGTCGAACTCCCGTCAAACGCGCATTGCGCACTGCAATATTGGCGTTAGTGTCAGGGTATATCGAGACGCAAGCTAACGGGAGTTCGCAGACTGATGAAACGGCTATCAACGCTCGCCGCAACCTCTCTGCTCGCCGCCGCCGCCGCCACGACGGCGATGGCGCAGAGCAAGGTGGTCAACGTCTATAACTGGTCCGACTACATCGACGATTCGATCCTGACCGACTTCACGGCCGAGACCGGGATTCGCGTCGTCTATGACGTCTATGACAGCAACGAGATCCTCGAGACCAAACTGCTTGCGGGCGGCTCGGGCTATGACGTGGTGGTGCCGACCGGCACGTTCCTGCAGCGCCAGATCCAGGCCGGTGTTTATCAGCCGCTGCAAAAGGACAAGCTGCCGAACCTCAAGAACATGTGGCCGCTGGTGTCGGAGCGGCTGGCGAAATACGACCCCGACAACGCCCACGCCATCAACTACATGTGGGGCACCACCGGCATCGGCTATAACGTCGAGAAGGTGCGTGAGCGGCTGGGGACCGACACGATCGACAGCTGGGACGTGATCTTCAACCCCGAGACGCTGGCGAAGTTCAAGGATTGCGGCGTGATGATGCTGGACGCGCCGGACGAGGTGTTCCGCGCCGCGCTCAACCATCTCGGCATCGACCCCGACAGCAAGGAGGCCGCCGACTATGAGAAGGCGACCGAGCTGCTGATGACCATCCGGCCCTCGGTGCAGAAGTTCCACAGCTCCGAATACATCAACGCGCTGGCCAACGGCGACATCTGCATCGCGGTCGGCTGGTCGGGCGACATCCTGCAGGCGCGCGACCGGGCGGCGGAGGCGAACAACGGCGTGACGGTGAACTATGCGATCCCGAAACAGGGCGCGCTGATGTGGTTCGACAACATGGCGATCCCCGCCGACGCGCCGAATGTCGAGAACGCCCATGCGTTCATCGACTACATCATGCGGCCCGAGGTGATGGCGAAGGCGTCGAACTACGTCTATTACGCCAACGGCAACCTCGCCTCGAAGGAATTTCTCAGCGAGGACGTGATCGGCGACCCGGCGATCTATCCGTCGGACGAGACCATGGAGAAACTCTATGTCGTCTCGCCGTTCGACGCGCGGCTGCAGCGCGCGGTGACGCGGCTCTGGACCTCGGTGCGCACCGGTTCCTGACACATCGGCGCGCCCCGCCGGGCTCAGGGCGGGGCGCGGCTCTGGAAAGAGGTGAGGCATGACCCAGGCGCGCAAGGCGGCGAGCGGCTCCACGTTCGCGCCATGGACCGACCCGACGGCGCGGCCGCACTTGCGGCTGGTCAACGTCGTCAAGGCGTTCGACGAGGCGCGCGCGGTCGATGACATTTCGCTCGACATCTTCGCGGGCGAGTTCTTCGCGCTGCTGGGGCCGTCTGGCTGCGGCAAGACCACGCTGCTGCGGATGCTGGCGGGGTTCGAGACGCCGACTTCGGGGCGCATCGAGCTTGACGGGCAGGACCTGACGCGCGTGCCGCCCTATGAGCGGCCGGTGAACATGATGTTCCAGTCCTACGCGCTGTTTCCGCACATGAGCGTGGAGAAGAATATCGCCTTCGGCCTTGAGATGAACAGGCTGCCCAAGGTCGAGATCGCCCAGCGCGTCGAGGAGATGCTGGCGCTGGTCAAGCTGGAGAAGTTCGCCCGCCGCAAGCCGCATCAGCTGTCGGGCGGCCAGCGGCAGCGCGTGGCGCTGGCCCGCGCGCTGGCCAAGAAGCCCAAACTGCTGCTGCTCGACGAGCCGCTCGGCGCGCTCGACAAGAAGCTGCGCGAGGAGACCCAGTTCGAGCTGATGACCATTCAGGAATCGCTCGGCCTGACCTTCGTCATCGTCACCCACGACCAGGAGGAGGCGATGACCGTCTCCACCCGCATGGCGGTGATGCGCGACGGCAAGATCGCGCAACTGGGTGAGCCGCGCGAGATTTATGAAGCCCCCAACAGCCGTTACGTCGCCGAGTTCATTGGCGACGTGAATATCCTTGAGGGCGTTGTCGCCGACCCGGCGCAGGGCGTGATCCGGCTGGCGGGCGAGGGCGCGCCGGTGCGGGCGGGCAGGGCGCTCGACTTCGCCCAGGGCGCGGCGGTGGCGGTGGCGCTGCGTCCCGAGAAGCTGGTGATCGAAAAGCTGGGCGCCGCGCCCGCGCCGCCTGAGAACACGCTGGAGGGCGTGGTCGAGGACATCGCCTATCTGGGCGACATGTCGATCTACAAGGTGCGGCTGGCCGATGGCGCCCGCGCGCGGGTGGCGCGCACCAACCGGGTGCGGCTTCAGGAGCAAAGCATCGTCTGGGACGATCCGGTAAGGCTGAGCTGGGAGCCGCAGGCGGTGGCGCCGCTCAGCGCCTGACGGCGCCGTTATCCCTCGCCGCTCAGCCGCCGTAGCCGTCGCTGTCCACGGTCGGCGGGACCAGCAGCGGCGCCGAGACATAGCCGCGCCCGCGCCCGTCGCGGGTGATCAGATACCATCCGCCGCCGCCCGAGGCGCCGAGCACCGTGACGCTCTCACCCTGCTCCAGCCGCGCAACCACCGGATGCTGCGTGCCCGGCCCTGACCGCACGTTGCTGCGCACCCGCGCGACGCGGACTTCGCCGACTGCAGGCTCCGCAGCGGGATACAGGCCCTCGTCCTGCGCCGCCGCCGGATAGAGGGTCGTCTGCGCAGGGGCGTGTTGGGCCGGGGCCTGTCGAGGCGGAGGCGGGGCGTCCATGCTGCGCCCGATGGCGCCGCCGACCACCGCGCCGCCCAGCGCGCCGACCACGCCGCCGACGATCCGCCCCGAGCCGCCGCCGATCTGCGAACCCAGCACCGCGCCGCCGACGCCGCCGATCACGTTGCCGATCCGCTCATTGGAGATGTCAGACTGCGCCGAGGCGCCGCCCGCCGCCAGCGCAAGGCCCAAGCCCGCCGCCAGCGCGCCGCGCCGAAAACCCGATGTCGCAACGCCCATGGCCTCATGCTCCCTTGCCGCGCCTCTCCGATACATGGGGAGGCGGGGGCGCTGCGGGGAGGGGGCGCGCGCAGCCGTGAAACGGCGTGAGCGCGCTCAGACGGCGCCCAGCAACAGCGCCAGCGCCTGCGCGACGCTCTCGGCGCGCACCCGCGCGCGGCCCAGCGGGCCGAAATCGCGCCGCAGCGCGACCGTCGGGCGCCCGGCCCGCGCGCAGGCGAAATGCGCCAGCCCCTCGGGCTTGAGCGCCGTGCCGCCCGGCCCGGCGACGCCGGTCACGGCCACGGCCGCGTCCGCGCCGGAACGCGCCAGCGCACCCTCGGCCATCGCGCGCGCGACCGGCTCGGACACGGCGCCGTGTTCCGCGATCAGCGCCTCGGGCACGCCCAGCATCTGCGTTTTCGCGGCGTTGGAATAGGTGACAAAGCCCCGGTCCACAACGTCCGAAGACCCCGGCACGTCGGTCAGCGCCGCGATGATCATGCCGCCGGTGCAGCTCTCAGCCGTGGCCAGCGTCAGCCCCGCCGCGCGGAAGGCGTCGAGCACCGCGGCGGCGCTGGCGTCGCTCACAGCAGCACGCCATGCGCCACCACGGCGGCGGCGGCGGCGACCAGCGCGGCGAACAGCCCCGCCACCACGTCATCCAGCATCACGCCCCAGGCGCCGCCGATGCGCTCGACGCGCCGGATCGGCGGCGGCTTGAGGATGTCGAAGAAGCGAAACAGAATGAAGCCCAGCACCCAGCCCGGCCAGGGGAAAACCCACGGGTCGGTTCCGCGCAGCCACAGGCCCAGCGACAGCGGCCACAGCGTGATGAGCATCCCCACCACCTCGTCGATCACCACCTCCGGCGGGTCTGCCTGCGCGTCGCCGCCGGTGTAGGCGTGGCAGGCCCAGAGACCGGCGAAGAACAGCGCGAGCGTGGCGGCGCCCATCAGCGGAAAGCCGCCAAGCCCGTGCAGCGCAAAACCCAGCGGCAGCGCGACAAGCGACCCCCAGGTGCCGGGCGCCATCGGCGCGCGGCCAACGCCGCCAACAGTCGCGATCAGGGCCGCGGGGGTCATGGGACTGGTCCTTTCAGCGCGGCGGCGGCCTGCGCGGCGACGCCTTCGGCGCGGCCGGTGAAGCCGAGCCCTTCGGTGGTGGTGGCCTTGACGCTGACGCGCGCGACGTCGCAGCCGGCGATCCCGGCGATGGCGGCGCGCATCGCCTCGGCGTGCGGCGTGATCTTGGGGCGCTCGCAGATCAGCGTCACGTCGAGGTTGACCACCGTGAACCCCCGCTCCGCCGCAAGGGTGAGCGCATGGCGCAGGAACTGATCGGAGGCGGCGCCGCGCCATTGCGGATCGGAGGGCGGAAACCAGCGCCCGATGTCGCCCAGCGCCAGCGCGCCCAGCACCGCGTCGGTCAGCGCGTGCAGCCCCACGTCGCCGTCGGAATGGGCGATGAAACCCTTGTCGTGGGCTACGCGCACCCCGCACAGCATCAGGTGGTCGCCGGGGCCGAAGCGGTGCACGTCAAAACCGGTTCCCAGCCGCGTCTCCATCTGGTTCTCCGTAAGGCGCTCCTGCGCGATCATCCGCTCGGCGCGGGCGAAGTCGCCGGGGCGGGTGATCTTGAAATTGTCGGCCTCGCTTTCCACGATGGCCACGCTCAGCCCGGCGCGGCGGGCGATCTCGGCGTCGTCGGGGGCGGCGGGGTCGGGGTGGTCGCGGTGCGCGGCGAGGATGGGGCCGAAGCGAAAGCCCTGCGGCGTCTGCGCGCGCCACACCCCCTCGCGCGGGATCAGCGCGCCGCACAGACCGTTCTCCGCCCGGCGCAGCGCGTCCACGATCGGGATCGAGGCGCAGGCGCCGTCGGCGACCGAAAGCGCGGCGATGATCGCCTCGATGACGGCGGTCGAGACGAACGGGCGCGCGGCGTCGTGGATCAGCACGCGGGCGGGCGGCCCCGCCGGGTCGGCGGCCAGCGCCTCAAGCCCCAGCCGCACCGAAAGCGCCCGCTCAGCTCCGCCGTCCACCAGCGTCAGCGGTCTGGGTAGCGACAACCCGGCGATGGCCGCGTCGAACAGCGCGCGGTCCTGCGGGCGGATGCAGACGCAGAGCCGGTCCACCCCCGGCGCGGCGGCGAAGCGGGCGAGCGTGCGCGCGATGATGGCCACGCCGCCGACCGTGCGATATTGCTTGGGCGGTCCGTCACCGGCCCGCGCCCCGCGCCCCGCCGCGACAATCAACGCCGCCGTCGTCATACCGCGCTCATTCTCCCGACGGCTCGCGCCATAAATCGCGCGTGACGCTACCTGTCGGCCTTGCTCAGGGCAAGCGCGGGCGATATGCACAAGAGGTATGCACAAGGTTTGAGCCTCATGGGTCTCTCTGTTGGAAATATAGTCATCAATATGCCGGTTTTGCTGGCGCCGATGGCCGGAATCACCGACCTGCCGTTTCGCAGGCTGGCGGCGCGGTTCGGTGTAGGCCTGGTGGTGTCCGAGATGGTGGCGTCGCAGGACATGGTCCAGGCGACGCGCGCGGCGCGGGCGCGCGCCGAGATCGAGGGCGACATGGCGGCCTCGGCGGTGCAGATCGCCGGGCGCGAGGCGCGCTGGATGGCGGAGGCCGCGCGGATTCTGGCTGATCGGGGCGCACG
Source organism: uncultured Rhodobacterales bacterium (assembly GCA_964599185.1). Taxonomy (GTDB): domain Bacteria; phylum Pseudomonadota; class Alphaproteobacteria; order Rhodobacterales; family Rhodobacteraceae; genus Rubrimonas. Next base: position 7,477 of record CAZRFB010000161.1, read on the forward strand.
GATCATCGACATCAACATGGGCTGTCCGGCGAAGAAGGTGACCAGCGGCTGGTCGGGCTCGGCGCTGATGCGTGAGCCGGAACACGCGCTGCGGCTGATCGAGGCGGTGGTGAAGGCGGTCGCGGTCCCGGTCACGGTCAAGATGCGGTTGGGCTGGGACAGTCTGACGGCGCCCGCGCTGGCGGCGCAGGCGGAAGGGGCGGGCGCGGCGATGATCACCGTGCACGGGCGCACCCGCGCGCAGTTCTACAAGGGCGCGGCGGACTGGGCGGCGATCCGGCGGGTGAAGCAGGCGGTGCGCATCCCGGTGGTCGCCAACGGCGACGTGACCGACGCGGCGAGCGCGGCGCGCGCGCTGGCGCTGTCGGGCGCCGATGCGGTGATGGTCGGGCGCGGCGCGCGCGGCGGCCCCTGGGTCTGCGCGCAGATCGCGGCGGGGCTGGCCGGGCGGGCCTATGTCGCGCCCGGCGTCGCGGCTCGGCTGGCGCTGCTGCTGGAGCATCACGAGGCGATCCTGAGCTTCTACGGCCGCGACCCCGGCGTGCGGGTGGCGCGAAAACACCTGTCCTGGGCGCTGGAGCGCGTGCCGGGTGGCCAGCCGATCCGCGACGCGGTGGTGCGGCTTGAGGCGCCGGAGGCGGTGCGCGCGGCGCTGATCGAGGGTTTTGACGCGCTCGGGCTGGCGCGCGCGGCATGAACGCGGTGGATTTCGAGGCGGTCTGGCAGGCGCTGCCGCAACCCGCGCTGCTGGTGGGCGGCGACGGCGCGATACTGGCCGCCAACGCGGCGGCGGAGTCGTTCCTGCTGGCCTCCGCCCAGCAACTGGCGCGCCGGTCGCTGGCCGATCTGGTCGGCGCGCAGAGCCGGGTGCTCGACATGGCGACGCGGGTGCGCGGCGGCGCGGTGTCGCTGGCCGACCACAACGTGACGCTGAGCCTGGCGGATGGGCGGATGCGCGCGGTGGACGTGCAGGCGGCGCCGCTCGACGAGGCGTCGGGCGCGGTGCTGCTGCTGATCCAGCCGCGCTCGATCGCCGAACAGATGGACCGCACGCTCACCCACCGCTCGGCGGCGCGCAGCGTGAGCGGCATGGCGGCGATGCTGGCGCATGAGATCAAGAACCCGCTGGCGGGCATCTCGGGCGCCGCGCAACTGCTGGAGATGACGCTGGGCGATTCGGAGCGCGAACTCACCACGCTGATCCGCGACGAGACCCGCCGCGTGGAGAAATTGCTCGAGCGCGTCGAGGCGTTCGGCGACACCCGCCCGCCGGTGAAGAAGCCGGTCAACATCCACGACGTGCTCGACCGCGCCCGCCGCGCAGCGGAGGCGGGCTTCGCGCGGCATGTGCGGTTTTTCGACGAATACGACCCCTCGCTGCCGCCGGTGCCGGGCGACGCCGACCAGTTGATGCAGGTTTTCCAGAACCTGCTGAAGAACGCCGCCGAGGCGACGCCCAAGGTCGGCGGCGTGATCCAGCTGCGCACCGCCTACAGCCCCGGCGTCGCCATCGCCGGGCCGGGAGGACGCCGCGAAAGCCTGCCGCTGCTGGTGACCATCCAGGACAACGGCGGCGGCGTGCCGGCCGAGATTCGCCGCGACATCTTCGAGCCGTTTGTCGCCTCGAAGGCGGCGGGCAGCGGGCTGGGGCTGGCGCTGGTGTCAAAAATCGTCGCCGACCATGGCGGCGTGATCGAGTGCGACAGCGAACCGGGGTGGACCGTGATGCGGCTGCGCTTTCCCATCGACAGAAGCGCCGAAAAGGAGAGCAAGCGATGAGTCTGGGCACCGTGCTGCTGGCCGACGACGACCGCGCGATACGCACGGTTCTGACCCAGGCGCTGACGCGCGCGGGCTGTCGCGTGCGCGCCACCGGCTCGTTCAACACGCTGTGGCGCTGGGTGCAGGACGGCGAGGGCGATCTGATCGTCACCGACGTGATGATGCCCGACGGCGACGGGCTCGACCTGCTGCCCGCGATCCGGCGCAAGCGCCCCGAACTGCCGGTGATCGTGATGAGCGCGCAGAACACGGTGATGACCGCGATCCGCGCCGCCGAAGCGGGGGCCTATGAATACCTGCCCAAGCCCTTCGATCTGAAGGAGGTGCTGAGCCACGTGCGCAAGGCGCTCGGCGCCAAGAGCGAGGGCGCCGCGCCGCAGATCGAGCCGGCGCGCGACGAGGCGATGCCGCTGATCGGGCGCAGCGCGGCGATGCAGGACGTCTATCGCGTGATGGCGCGGCTGATGAACACCGACCTCACGGTGATGATCAACGGCGAGAGCGGCACGGGAAAGGAGCTGGTCGCCCGCGCGCTGCACACCTTCGGGCGGCGCAAGAGCGGCCCGTTCGTGGCGGTCAACATGGCGGCGATCCCGCGCGACCTGATCGAGAGCGAGCTGTTCGGCCATGAGAAGGGCGCCTTCACCGGCGCCACCGACCGCGCGCGCGGCCGCTTCGAACAGGCGGCGGGCGGCACGTTGTTTCTCGACGAGATCGGCGACATGCCGCCCGAGGCGCAGACGCGGCTGTTGCGCGTGTTGCAGGACGGCGAATACACCTCGGTCGGCGGGCGCACGCCGATCAAGGCCGACGTGCGCATCGTCGCCGCCACGCATCAGGATCTGCGCGAACTGATCGGCGAGGGGCGGTTTCGCGAGGATCTGTTCTACCGCCTCAACGTGGTGCCGATCCGCCTGCCGCCGCTGCGTGAGCGGGTCGAGGACATCCCCGATCTTGCGCGCGCCTTCCTGCGCCGGGCCGAGGCCGAGGGTCTGCCGCGCAAGGCGATCACCGCCAAGGCGATCGACCTGCTGCGCGGCCAGAGCTGGCCGGGCAACGTGCGCGAGCTTGAAAACCTGATGCGCAGGCTCGCCGCGCTGTGCGCCGACGACACCATCGACGCGGCGATGGTGGAGCAGGAGCTTGCGGCGCGCCCGTCCTCGGCGGCGGAGGTGGCGCGCGACGGCGGCGCGACGCTCTCCACGGCGGTCGAGAGCCACCTGCGGCGCTATTTCGCGCTGCACGGCGACGCGCTGCCGCCGCCGGGCCTCTATGAGCGCATCCTGCGTGAAATCGAACTGCCGCTGATCGCGCTGACGCTGTCGGCGACGCGCGGCAACCAGCTCAAGGCGGCGGATTTGCTGGGCCTCAACCGCAATACGCTGCGCAAGCGCATTCGCGACCTTGACATCCCGGTCACGCGCGGCAAGAAACTGATGTAACGAAGCAACAGTGGTCGCAGGACGCGGCCCATGCGGAGCATCATGGCGCGCAGCGGCCTCATCGCCCCAAGGTTCCCGGCCCTGAATCCGTGGCGCACGCGCCGTATCGGGTTGGGCGCGACCGTGGCGCTGGTGGCGGCGGGGCCGGTGATGGCGGGCCTGACGGCGCTGGCGCTGAGCCAGGCGGAGACGGGCCGCGTCGGCCCGGATCTGGTGCGCGCGGTGCTGCTGGCCGATCTGGTCTATATCCTGATCCTCGCTGCGCTGATCATCCTCACCATCGCGCGGATGATCGCCGCGCGCCGGGCGCGCTCGGCGGGGGCGCGGCTGCATCTGCGGCTGTCGGGGCTGTTCACCGTGGTCGCGCTGGCGCCCACCATCCTTGTCGCGGTGTTCGCCACGCTGACGGTGAACTTCGGCATGGAGGCTTGGTTCTCGGGGCAGGTGCGCTCGGTGGTGCGCAACGCGCTGGCCACGGCGGAGGCCTATGAACGCGAGCATCGCGGCAACATTCAGGGCGACGCGCTGGCGATGGCCAACGACATCAACCGCGCCGCGACCATGGGGATCGACCGCGCGGCGCTGGGCGATCTGGTGCGCAAGCAGGCGCTGATCCGCGAGCTGCCCGAAGCCTATGTGCTGGACGGCGACGGCGAGATCGTGGCGCGCGGCGAGTTCAGCTATCTGTTCACCCTCGACAAGCCGACCCGCGAACAGTTCTCCGCCGCGCGCGCCGGCAAGGTGGTGGTGATCGAGGACAAGCCCGCCAACGAGATGCGCGCGCTCGTCCACCTGACGGCGGCGTTCGACAATTACCTCTATGTGACGCGCCGAATCGACGGCGAGGTGCTGATGCTGCTGGACGACACCCGCGAGACGGTGGCGCTGTATGAGCGGCTGGAGCGCGAGCGCGGCGGGGTGCTTTTCGACTTCGCGCTGATCTATCTGGGCTTCGCGCTGCTGGTGATCGTGGCGGCGGTCTGGCTGGGCCTGCGCTTCGCCGAGCAGCTTGCGCGCCCGATCGGGCGGCTGGCCGGCGCGGCGGAGCGGGTGGGGGCGGGCGACTTCGATCAGCGCGTGCGCGAACAGAAGGGCGACGACGAGGTGGCGGTGCTGAGCCGCGCCTTCAACCGCATGACCGCGCAGGTCAAGCGGCAGCGCGACGCGCTGGTGGCGGCCAACGCCGAGACGGAACAGCGCCGCCGCTTCATCGAGACGGTGCTCTCGGGCGTCAGCGCGGGCGTGGTCGGTCTCGACAGCGCCGGGCGGGTGGAGCTGATCAACGCTGCGGCCGCCGACATGCTGGGGCTGGACCCCGCCGCGACGCATGGCGCGCCGCTGGCGCGGCTGGCGCCCGCGCTGGCGCCGCTGCTGGAGCGCGCCGCGCGCGCGCCGGGCGGCGCGGCGCAGGACCAGATCCGCTTCGCCGAAGGCGCGGGCGAGCGCGAGCTGCTGGCGCGCGTCACGCCCAAGGCCGCCGATCCGGGCGAGGGCGCCGTGGTCACCCTCGACGATCTGACCGAGCTGGTCTCGGCGCAGCGCATGGCGGCCTGGGGCGACATCGCGCGGCGGATCGCGCACGAGATCAAGAATCCGCTGACGCCGATCCAGCTCTCGGCGGACCGGCTCAAGCGCAAGTTCCGCGCGCTGGGGCCGGAGGATCGCGCGGCGCTGGATCAATACGCCGACGTGATCGCGCGGCAGGCGGGCGACATCCGCCGCATGGTCGATGAATTCAGCCGCTTCGCGCGGATGCCCGAGCCGCAGACAAGGGATGAGGATGTCGCGGAGATTCTGCGCGACGCGGTGCTGTTGCAGGAGGCGGCGGAGACCGGCCTGCGCCACCGGCTCGACGGCGCTGACGCGCGCCTGATCGCGCGCTGCGACCGGGGGCTGATGAGCCAGGCGCTCACCAACCTGCTCAAGAACGCCGCCGAGGCGGTGCAGGCGCGGCTGGCGCAGGAATCAGACGGGGCGTCTGACGACCGACCGGGCGAAATCCGCACCCGTCTGCGCAGGGAGAACGGCTGCATCGTGATCGAGATCGCCGACAACGGCGTGGGCCTGCCGCAGGCGGATCGCGCGCGGCTGACCGAGCCTTACGTCACCACCCGCGCGCGCGGCACCGGGCTGGGGCTGGCCATCGTCAAGAAGATCGTCGAGCAGCATGGCGGCGCGCTGACGCTGACCGACGCCGAACCGTTCGCCGAAGGCGCGCCGCCGGGCGCGCTGGCGCGCCTGAGCTTGCCGCTGAGCCCCGCCAACGCCGAACAGACAGACCTGCCGAGGATTGCATGAGCGACATTCTGATCGTTGACGACGAGGAAGACATCCGCGCGCTGATCGCCGACATTCTGCGCGACGAGGGCCACGAGACGCGCGAAGCCTCCGACGCCGACGGCGCGCTGGCGCAGATCGCGCTCGCCGCGCCGGCGCTGATCATCCTCGACATCTGGCTTCAGGGCAGCCGGATGGACGGCATCGAGGTGCTGAAGGCGGTCAAGCGCGACAACGCCGACATCCCCGTGGTGATCATCTCGGGTCATGGCAACATCGAGATCGCGGTGGCGGCGATCAAGCAGGGCGCCTACGACTTCGTCGAGAAGCCGTTCAACACCGATCAGCTCATGGTGGTCGTCGGCCGGGCGATCGAGGCCAACCGGCTGCGCCGCGAGAACGCCGCCCTGCGCGCGCGCGAGGCGGCGGAGGCGGAGATGATCGGCGGCTCGGCGGCGATCATGGCGCTCAACGCGAAAATCCAGCGCATCGCGAAAACCCAGAGCAGGGTGATGCTCTCCGGCCCGCCCGGATCGGGCAAGGAGGTCGCGGCGCGGCGCATCCACGCGCTGTCGGAGCGCGCGCGCCACCCGTTCGTGGTCGCCAACGCCGCCGCGATCGAGCCAAACCGCATGGAGGAGGTGCTGTTCGGCCGCATGATGGAGGATGGCCGCGTCGTGCAGGGGCTGTTCGAGCGCGCGCACCGCGGCGTGCTGTTCATCGACGAGGTCGGCGAGATGCCGCCCGGCACCCAGTCGAAGATCCTGCGCGTGCTGACCGACAACGCCTTCACCCGGCCCGGCGGCGGCGACGTGGTGCGGGTGGACGTGCGCGTGCTTTCCGCGACCAACCGCGATCTGGCGGTCGAGATCGCCGCCGGGCGCTTCCGCGAGGATCTGTTTCACCGCCTGAGCGTGGTGCCGCTGGAGACGCCGCCGCTCGACGCCCGGCGCGAGGACATTCCCGCGCTGGTGGCGCATTTCACCGAGCGGCTGGCGGAAAGCGAGGGGCTGGCCCGCAAGCGGTTCACCGACGAGGCGCTGGCGATGCTGCAGACGCTCGACTGGCCGGGCAACGTGCGCCAGCTCAAGAACCTGGTGGAGCGGCTGCTGATCATCGCCGACGGGTCCGAGATCGGGATCGGGGATCTTTGCGGCGGCGCCGACGCCGCGCAGGCCGAGACCCACACCGGCCTGAACGGCATGGTCGCCAGCCTGCCGCTGCGCGAGGCGCGCGAAATCTTCGAGCGCGAATACCTGATCGCGCAGATCAACCGCTTCGGCGGCAACATCTCGCGCACCGCCAGCTTCGTCGGCATGGAGCGCTCGGCGCTGCACCGCAAGCTCAAGCTGCTGGGCGTCACCACCACCGCGCGCGGCGGCGCCCGCGTCGCCGCGCTGCACGAGATCGAGGCGTGAGCGGGCGGCGGCGCGCGGCGGGGCGCGCGCGGTGAAGATCATTGTGTGCGGCGCGGGCCGGGTCGGCAGCCAGATCGCCAAGCGGCTGGCGGAGGAGGGCAACCAGGTCACGGTGATCGACCAGAACCCCGAGCTGGTGCGCCATGTGGTCGAGGCGCTCGACCTCAACGGCATCGTCGGCTACGCCAGCCACCCCGACGTGCAGGATCGTGCGGGCGCGGGCGACGCCGACATGCTGATCGCCGCGACCCAGATGGACGAAGTCAACATGGTCGCCTGCCAGGTGGCGCATTCGGTGTTCTCGGTGCCGCGCAAGATCGCGCGGGTGCGGGCGCAGAACTATCTGGAGACGCGCTGGGCCGACCTGTTCCGCCGCGATCACATGCCGCTCGACGTGGTGATCTCGCCGGAGGCGGAGGTGGCGCGGGTGGCGATCTCGCGGCTCGCCTCGACCTCCGCCTTCGACACCCACACTTTTCTCGAAGGCCGCGCCGAGCTGATCGGGCTGAAGCTGGCTGAGGACTGCCCGGTGCTCAACACGCCGCTGCGCCAGCTGAGCGAGCTGTTCAGCACGCTGGCGGCGATCGTGGTGGCGATCCGGCGCGGCGACACGCTGCTGGCGCCGACGCCGAACGATCAGCTCTACGCTGGCGACGCGGTGTATCTGCTCGCCGCCGAGCAGGACGTGCAGCGCGCGATCTCGATCTTCGGGCGCGAGGGGCGCCCGGCGCGGCGGATCGTGATCATCGGCGGCGGCAACGTCGGCCTGACCGTCGCCCAGCTTCTGGAGGCTGACCCGCGCGGCATCCGCGCCAAGATCATCGAGCGCAACCGCGAGCGCGCCGAGTTCGCCGCCGACCGGCTGTCGCGCACGGTGGTGCTGAACGGCGACGCGCTGGAGCCCGAGATCCTCGACGAGGCGGGCATCACCGACGCCGACGCGGTGCTGGCGCTGACCGAGGACGACAAGACCAACCTGCTGGCCTGCGCGCTGTCGCGGCAGGCCGGCTGCGCGCTGACCATCGCGCTGACCAACGACGCGGTGTTCTCGACGCTGGCCGGGGCGCTGAGCGTGGACGCCACCATCAACCCGCGCGCCACCACCGTCTCCAGCATCCTGCGCCATGTGCGGCGCGGCCGGATCCGGCAGGTCTATTCCATCGGCGAGGGGGAGGGCGAGGTGATCGAGGCGCAGGTGCTGATGACCTCGCCCATCGCAGGCAAGCGCCTGCGCGACGCCGGTTTCCCGCCGGGCGCCATCGTCGGCGCGGTGCTGACCCGCGACGGGCTGAAGATGCCGGAGGGAGACCTGACGATCGCCGACGGCGACGTGCTGGTGGTGTTCGCGCTGCGCGACGTGGTCCGGCAGGTCGAACAGCTGTTCCGCGTCAGCGTGGACTTCTTCTGAGCGATGACCTGGCGCGGCGTCCCGGTCATCGCGCTGGCGCTGCTCGTCGTCGCCGCGCTGATGCTTGCGCCGGCGGCGCTGGCGCTGCTGGAGGACGATCTGCACAGCGCGCGCGCGTTCTCGCAAAGCGCGGGGGTGGTCGCGCTGATCGCGGCGGCTTTCGCGTTCGCGCGCCATGGCTGCCGGTCGCGCACGCCGGCGCGCTCCGAGATCGTGACCGTGCTGCTGGTGTTCACCGTCGCGCCGGTCGGCGCCGCGCTGCCGGTGCTGCTGACGGCGCCGCAGCTGGGGCCGGTCGGCGCCTATTTCGAGATGGTGTCGTGCTTCACCACCACCGGCGCAACCGCGCTGCCGTCGCTGGACGCGGCGCCGCGCGCGCTGCACTTGTGGCGCGCGCTGACCGCCTGGTTCGGCGGGTTCGCGGCGCTGACTGCGGCGGTGGCGGTGTTCGCGCCGCGCAATCTCGGCGGCTATGAGGTGCAGGCGGCGGAGCGGCGCGGGCCGGTGGGCCGGCTGGGCGGCGGCCCGTCGTGGAGCCGAAGCGCCGGACCCGACGAGAGCGGCGCAAGGCTTGCGCGCGCGGTGACGGTGGTGACGCCGGTCTATGCGGTGCTGACGCTGGCGCTGGCGCTGATCTTCGCCGCCCTCGGGGCGCCCGGTCTGCGCGCCGCCGTCCACGCCATCGGGATCATGTCCACCAGCGGCGTCGCCATGGACGAAGCCGGGTTCGGCGGCGGCGCCGGGGCTGAAGTCGCGGCGCTCGCGTTCATGGCTCTGGCCGCGACCCGCCACGCCTTCGCCGCCGGGTCGCGGCGCGGCCTTGCGCGCAGGCTGAAGCGCGATCCGGAACTCGAACTGGCGCTGATCGCGGTCGCGGTCGCCGCAGGCTGGATCGTCCTGCGCCACTGGATGAACGCGCCCGGGACGGCGTCGGCCCCCGCCGGGAGCGCGTGGCTCGAGGCCGTGTGGGGCGCTGTGTTCACGGCGGCGTCGTTTCTCTCGACGACCGGCTATGTCAGCGACAGCTGGAGCGCGACCGAAGCGTGGAGCGGCGCCAGTGGCGCGGGGCTCTTGTTGCTGGCGCTCGCCACCATGGGCGGCGGCGTCGCCTCGACGGCGGGCGGGGTGAAGCTGTTGCGCGCCTACGCGCTGTACCAGCACGGCCTGCGCGAACTGGACACGCTCGCAAGGCCCAGCATGGTCGCGGGCAAGGGGCAGGGGGCGCGGCGCGTGGGCTTCGCCGGGGCGGTGCTCGCCTGGCTGTTCGTGATGCTCTACGCGCTGGGCGTCGCCGTGGCGGTGCTGGGCCTGAGCCTGACCGGCGCGCCGCTCGACCGCGCCTTCGCCGCCGCGATCGCCGCGATCGCCAACACCGGACCCGCCTACGCCATGGCGCTGGACGCCGGGGCAGGCGGCTTTTCGGCGTTTGGCGATGCGGGGCGGCTGATTCTGTGCGCCACGATGGCGCTCGGCCGCGTCGAGATTCTGGCGGTGGTGGCGCTGACCAACCCCGATTACTGGCGCCGCTGAAATGCAACGCTTTTTGTGCACCTGCGAAGGAGCACTGGCGTATTCCCCAAACGGTGACCATTGTGTAAAAGGGGCATCGTGAGTGCTTCACATCCGCAACAAAACAAGCAGGCGATACTGAAATGGCCGCAGACAAACAAAGCCTCCAGGACACCTTTCTCAATCATGTCAGAAAGAACAAGGTTCCCGTCACGATCTTTCTCGTTAACGGCGTAAAGCTTCAGGGCGTGATTACGTGGTTTGATAATTTCTGCATGCTGCTGAGACGGGACGGGCAGTCGCAGCTGGTTTACAAGCACGCAATTTCGACGGTAATGCCGTCGCAGCCGATCAATCTGTATGACGGCGACGAGCAGAGTTGATTCCAGCATGAAAACGCGCGCGCTGGTTGTGCACCCGCACTTCAAGGCGGACCGCGACCGGCGCCGCGATCCGGAAACCGCGCTGGCGGAATGCGTCGCGCTGACCGAGGCGCTGGATCTGGAGGTCGTCTCCGCCGAGGTCGTGACGCTGGCGACGGCGAAGGCTGGCGCGCTGTTCGGCTCCGGCAAGATCGACGAGATCAAGGCGCGGGTCGCGGCGGGCGGCGCCGATCTGGTGATCGTGGACGGCGCGGTGACGCCGATCCAGCAGCGCAACCTGGAAAAGGCTTGGGACGTCAAGGTGCTGGACCGCACTGGACTGATCCTGGAGATCTTCGGTGAGCGCGCGGGCACGCGTGAGGGCGCGCTCCAGGTTGAGCTTGCGCATCTTACTTACCAGAAAAGCCGTCTGGTGCGCAGCTGGACCCACCTTGAGCGCCAGCGCGGCGGCGCGGGCTTCATGGGCGGCCCCGGCGAGACCCAGATCGAGGCCGACCGCCGCGCCATCGACGAAAAGATCATCCGGCTGAAGCGGCAGTTGCAGGGCGTCGTGCAGACCCGCGCGCTGCATCGCAAGGCGCGCCAGAAGGCGCCGTATCCGGTGGTGGCGCTGGTCGGCTACACCAACGCGGGCAAATCGACGCTGTTCAACCGCATCACCGAGGCCGACGTGCTGGCGAAAGACATGCTGTTCGCCACGCTCGATCCGACCATGCGCGCGGTGAAACTGCCCGGTGGGCGGAAGGTGGTGCTGTCGGATACGGTGGGCTTCATCTCTGAGCTGCCGACGCAGCTTGTGGCCGCGTTCCGCGCCACGCTGGAGGAAGTGCTGGCGGCGGACGTGATCGTGCATGTGCGCGACATGGCGCATCCCGAGACAGAGGCGCAGAAGGCCGACGTGCTCGACGTGCTGGCCGATCTCGGCGTCGGGCCGGAGCAGCTTTCCGCGGTGCTGGAGGCGCGCAACAAGATCGACCTGCTGGACGACGCCGCGCGCCGGGCGCAGACGACCGAGGCGGCGCGTGCGGGCGCGGTTGCGGTCTCGGCGCTGACCGGCGAAGGCGTCGGCGCGCTGCTGGCGGCGATCGACGCCGCGCTCAGCGAAACGCGCCACGCAGCGGTGGTGCGTCTGGCGCAGGACAACGGCAAGGCGGCGGCCTGGCTGCACGCGCACGGGCTGGTGGTGGCGCGGCGCGATGACGAGGGCATGGCGGAGTTCGACCTGTTGGCGTCGGCGCGCGAATTGAACCAGTTCATCAAGCGGTTCCCGCAAGCGCTTGTCCGTGGTGAGGCTGTCGGATATTTAACATAATAATGCTTATCGGGATTCCAGATCAGCATAAAAACCCTGGACGCTTCAAGCCCCTGCCGAAATATGGCCGCAGGTTGGCGAAAGGCGCGGGCGCGGCGCTCGCGCCGGGGGGCGCGACCGCAGTCCGCCCCCTGAAGGCCCCGGCCTCGGGCGCCGGGCTGCGCTGACGTCTATTCCTCGTCTTCAAGCCGCGTGACGATTACCGTCGTCACCGGCTTCTTGCCCCAGTTGTCCATGCACACCTTGCGCGCGGCGC
>CAZRFB010000162.1:0-10037 GCA_964599185.1 uncultured Rhodobacterales bacterium
GCTCCTTGCCGTCGCGCTTCTCCACCTTGTCGGCGCCCAGCATCTCGACCGCCTTTGTGTAGAGGTCGGTGTAGTGGGTCTGCTGGTTGATGGCGGTCTGCCGGTCGGCGATCATCGTGCGCCACACCACGAACGGCGCGCCGACGATGACGCCGATGACCAGCAGCGAATTGCGCAGTTCGCTCCAGCGATCCACCCCGTCGATCAGGCCGAAGGCGATCAGCAGCGTTCGGGTCAGAAGCGTGAGCGCGAGCAACCCGAGTATCGCGCCCAGCGCGATCCCCAGGCGCGCCAGACGCCAGTCGTTCCTGTCGACTTCGGGCTTATCACGGCGGCTCAGCCACCCCGCCGCGCGAAACGGCACGCCGACTGCGCCCTGCAGCCACCCCGCGACCTCATACAGCGTCGGCCCCCTGCCGCCCGGTCGCTCCGCCATACCGCGCCCCCCTGCTCTCCCGACCGATCACACCACGGCGCGGGCGTCATTGTCCATTTCGGATGCAGGCGCTGGCCGATGGCGATATTTCGTCGCCCGTCTCACCACCTGCACGTTCCCGCCCCGCACAGGATTCGGCCACGGCGGCGGGGGGCGAACCCCATCGGGTTTGCAGAAATCCCGCAGCTTCGCGACGCCATGGACTGACGCCGCCCTTCAGGCGATCCCGCGCCGCCAGCGGTTGCGCCGCGCCGATGGATCGCGAAGCGCGGCCCGAAGCAAGCCCGAGCCAGGCGTTTCGCGCGGCTCGGTTGTCGGCGCAGGCTGGCGAAGGGCTGGGAGAGAACCATCGCTCCGGCGACCGCCATGGCGTTCATCGCCCACATCCGCCCCCTCGCCCCGACCCTCACCCCCGGCGGGGGAGAGGGGGCGCGCGCGTCGCCGCCTGCGCCCGGAATGCACTGGCGGCGCCGTCCCCCGGCGATACCGCCCCTTCTCCCGCGTGCGGGAGAGGGTTGGCGCGAGGGGTTTTCCGCAGCGGCTTCAGCCTCCGGCCTTGTCGCCCAGCGGCCGCTCCACCGCGCCCAGCGCATCGGCCAGCCGCGCGGTGGCGGAGCCGGGGCGCTTTGGCGTCGGCTGGTCCGGCCCCGGCGCCCAGCCTGACAGCCACACGATCTCGAAGGTCGCGCGCACCCGGCCCTGCGGCGCGGGGAAGCTGTCGGCGTAGAGCGCGGCGGCGCGCGCCAGCGTGGCGCGGCGCAGGAAGCGGCGGCGCCGTTCGCTCAGCGCGTTGCCCTCGCCCATCGCGCGCAGGTCGCGCATCAGCGCGAGCGGGTCGGCGTAGCTCGCCTCGATCCGCTCCACGTCCGCCACCGGCATCGCGAACCCCGCCCGCTGCAACAGTCCGCCGAGGTCGCGCACGTCCGCCATCGGCGCGACGCGGGGGCTGAGGCCACCCTCTTCGGCGATCTCCGCTTCCGCCAGCGCGGCGCGCAACTCATGCAGCGTGCGCCCGCCCAGCAGCGCGCCGAGAAACAGCCCGTCGGGCTTCAGCGCGCGGCGCATCTGGATCAGCGCGCCGACAGGGTCGTTGTCACGGTGCAGCGCCAGCCCGCTCAGGATCAGGTCGCAGGCGCCCTCGCCCAGCGCCGCCGCGCCCAGCATCGCCTGGCCCTGGCCTGTCACCGTCTCGGCCCAGGGCGCGGCGCGCGCGGCGACGGCGGCCATGGCGGGGTCCGCCTCAAGCTGGATCACCCGCGCGACGCCCGGCCGCCCGCGCAGGCTCTCGGCATAGGCGCCGCCGCCCGCGCCGACGACGCCAACCGTGGCGAAGCCGCGCGCCACGTCGTCCAGCCGCTCCGCCATCGCCGCCGCCGCGCGCCGATGCAGGAAGTCGCCCGCAGGCCAGAGCTTCGCGGCGCGCGCGGCGCGCATGGACAGCGCGCGCGGATCGAATAGGCTGGCGGCGGGGTTGTCGGCGGGATTCTTGGCGGGATCGGGCATCGGCGGTCTCCTCGGCCCCGAACATAAGTCGGCGGGAGGCGCATGGCGATGTCGCTCACCAAATTCGCGCGCGCGGCGCTTGAGATGCTCTATCCGCCGGTCTGCGCGGCCTGCGGCGCCGAGACCGCCGACGACAGCGGGCTGTGCGCCGCCTGCTTTCGCGACTCGGGGCTGATCTCGGGGCCGGTCTGCGACCGCTGCGGCGTTCCCTGCGCGGCGCCGGTCTGCGACGCCTGCCTGCACGCGCCGCCGGGGTGGGACCGGGGCCGCGCGGCGGCGCTCTATGAGGGCGCGGCGCGGCGGGCGGTGCTGGCGCTCAAGCACGGCGACCGGCTCGACGTGGCGCGCGCCGCCGCGCCGTGGCTGTTGCGCGCGGGGCGCGATCTGGTGGCGGAGGCCGACCTGATCGCGCCCGCGCCGCTGCACTGGACGCGGCTGGCGCGGCGGCGCTTCAACCAGTCGGGCGAACTGGCGCGCGCGCTGGGTCGGCTGGCCGACCGGCGCGAGGCCGTCGCGCTCGACCTGCTGACCCGCACCCGCCGCACCCCCAGCCAGGAGGGCCGCAACCGCGCCGCGCGCATCGCCAACGTCGCGGGCGCCTTCGCGGTGTCGCGGCGCTGGCGGGGCCGCGTGGCGGGCAGGCGCGTGCTGCTGGTGGACGACGTGCTGACCACCGGCGCCACGCTGTCGGCCTGCGCCGGGGCGCTGCGCGACGCTGGCGCCGAAAGCGTGACCGTGCTGGCGCTGGCGCGCGTTGCGCGCGACGCCGGAATCATTATCTGATGCGGTGTTTTGTTTCCGAAAGGGCTGATCCGTGAAGAAGGTCGAAATCTACACCACGCCGATCTGCGGCTATTGCGCCATGGCAAAGCGGCTGCTGACCGCCAAGGGCGTCGCGTTCGCCGAGATCGACGTGATGGCGCATCCCGAGAAGCGCGCCGAGATGACGAAGCGCTCCGGCGGCGGGCGGACGGTGCCGCAGATCTTCATCGACGGCCAGCCGATCGGCGGCTGCGACGAACTGCACGCGCTGGAGCGGCGCGGGCGCCTCGACGCGATGCTGGCCGCATGATGCTGCGCGCGGGGCTGATCCAGCTCAGCGCCTCGGACGATCCCGAATCCAACCTCGCCGCGACCGCCGCGCTGATCCGCGCGGCGGCGGCGGGCGGCGCGGCGCTGGCGCTGACGCCCGAGGTCACCAACATCGTCTCCACCAGCCGCGAACGCCGCGATGCGCTGACGCATCCGCAGGAGAGCGACCCGACGCTGGCGGCCTTGCGCGCGCTGGCGGCGGAGCTGGGCGTGTGGCTGCTGATCGGCAGCCTGCTGGTGCGCACCGACGACCCCGCCGGGCGGCTGGCCAACCGCAGCTTCCTGATCGACGCCGCAGGCGCGATCCGCGCCACCTATGACAAGATCCACCTGTTCGACGTGGCGGTAAGCGCGGCGGAGACCCACCGCGAAAGCGCCGCGATCCGCCCCGGCGCGCGCGCCGTGGTGGCGGATACGCCGTGGGGCGGGCTGGGGATGACCGTGTGCTACGACCTGCGCTTTGGCGCGCTGCACCGCGCGCTGGCGCAGGCGGGCGCCGCGATCCTGACCGTGCCCGCCGCCTTCACCCCGCCCACCGGGCGCGCGCACTGGGAGGTTCTGCTGCGCGCGCGCGCCATCGAGACCGGGTGTTTCGTGCTGGCGCCGGCGCAATGCGGCGTTCATCCGGCGGCGCCGGGCGCGGCGCTGCGCGAGACCTGGGGGCATTCGCTGGCGGTGGATCCCTGGGGCGCGGTGCTGGCCGACGGCGGCGACGCGCCGGGGGTGACGCTGGTCGATCTCGACCTCGACGCCGTGGCGCAGGCCCGCGCGCGCATCCCGGCGCTGACCCACGACCGGGCGTTCACGCTGGGCTGAGAAGGCGGCGCAGGGCGTTGCGGTTTTTTTCGCGCCGCTGTTAAGGTGTGGGGCAACGCCGGTGAGAAAGCGGCGCGACAGGGAAATGACAGGACACATCATGAAACAGGGATTGATGCTGCGCAGCACTGCGCTCGCCGCCGCGCTCGCCGCCGCGATGACCGGCGCCGCCGCCGCCAAGACGCTGGTCTATTGCTCGGAAGGCTCACCCGAGGGCTTCGACCCGGCGCTCTACACCTCCGGCACCACGTTCAACGCCTCGTCGCGCCCGGTCTATAACCGGCTGGTCGAGTTCAAGCGCGGCACGACCGAAATCATTCCCGGCGTGGCTGAGCGCTGGGACGTGTCGGCGGACGGGTTGGAATACACCTTCCACTTGCGCCCCGGCGTCAAGTTCCACGCCTCCGACTGGTTCACGCCCTCGCGCGACATGAACGCCGACGACGTGGTGTTCACCTTCCAGCGCCAGCTCGACAAGACCAACGCCTATCACGAATACGCCGCCGGCGTGTCGTGGGAGTATTTCGAGGGCATGGACATGCCCGCGCTGCTGAAGTCGGTCGAGAAGATCGACGACATGACGGTGAAGTTCACGCTGACCCGGCCCGAAGCGCCGATGATCGCGAATCTGGCGATGGACTTCGCCTCGATCGTCTCGAAGGAATACGCCGACAAGCTGGAGGCGGCGGGGACGAAGGAGCTGCTGAACCAGCAGCCGGTCGGCACCGGCCCGTTCCGCTTCGTCGCCTACCAGAAGGACGCGGTGATCCGCTACGCCGCGAACGAGGCGTATTGGGGCGGCAAGCAGCCGATCGACACGCTGGTGTTCGCGATCACGCCCGACAACTCGGTGCGGATGCAGAAGCTTCAGGCCGGCGAGTGCCACGTCGCACCCTATCCCAACCCCGCCGACATCGCCGGGCTGAAGGCCGATCCCAACCTCCAGGTGATGGAGCAGGCCGGGCTGAACGTGGGCTATCTGGGCTACAACACCAAGCAGGCGCCGTTCGACCGCCCGGAAGTGCGCCGCGCGCTCAACATGGCGATCAACAAGCCCGCGATCATCGACGCGGTGTTCCAGGGCTCGGGCGCGGTCGCCAAGAACCCGATCCCGCCCACCATGTGGTCCTATAACGACGCCATCGTGGATGACCCCTACGACCCCGAGGCCGCGAAGAAGGCGCTGGCGGACGCGGGCGTATCGGGGCTGAAGATGAAGCTCTGGGCGATGCCGGTGGCGCGGCCCTACAACCCCAACGCGCGGCGCATGGCCGAACTGATGCAGGCCGACTTCGCCGCCGTGGGCGTGGAGGCCGAGATCGTGTCCTACGAGTGGGGCGAGTATCTCAAGCTGAGCCGCGCGGAGGACCGCGACGGCGCCATCCTTCTGGGCTGGACCGGCGACAACGGCGACCCCGACAACTTCCTGTCGGTGCTGCTGTCGTGCTCGGGCGTCGGCGCCTCGAACCGGGCGCAGTGGTGCCACCAGCCGTTCGACGATCTGGTGAACGCCGCCAAGGCGACCTCCGACATGGCGGAGCGCACGCGGCTTTATGAGCAGGCTCAGGTGGTGTTCAAGGAGCAGGCGCCCTGGGCGACCATCGCGCATTCGGTGGTGTTCATGCCGATGTCCAACAAGGTGCAGGGCTATCTGATGGACCCGCTGGGCAGCCACCGCTTCGACGGCGTCGATCTGGCCGAATAGGCTGAACCCGGGCCGGGCCGCCGCAGGCCCGGCCGTCTCCCCGCCTGTCCGGAGCGCCGCCGATGAGCGCCGACCGCTACGCCGCCCTGCGCCCGGTGATCGCCGCGCAAGGGCTGGAGGCCGCCGCGCTGGTTCCCGGCGCCAATTTCCGCCGCCTGTTCGGCTGGGATTTTCACCAGAACGAGCGCCCGCTGTGCGTGATCGTCCCCGCGCGGGGCGCGCCGGTCGCGGTGGTCCCTTCGCTGGAGGCGGCGTCGTTCGACGCGCTGGGGTTTGAGGGCGACCGCTTCCTGTGGGGCGACGCCGAGGGCTGTCAGGGCGCCTTCGACCGCGCCGCCGCATCTGTCGGGCCCATCGCGCGCATCGGCGTCGAGGGCCAGCGGATGCGGGTGTTCGAGCGCGACGCGCTGGCGCAGGCGTTTGCCGGCGCCGAGATCGTCAACGCCCATGCGGCGCTGTCGGCGATCCGGCTGGCCAAGACGGCGGACGAGATCGCGGCGCTGCGCAAGGCGATCGCGGTGTCGGAGGCGGCGCTGGAGCAGACGCTGGCGGCTGTGCGCGTCGGCATGACCGAAAAGCAGGTCGAGGGGCTGCTGATGGCGGCGCTGTTCGGCGCAGGGGCCGAGGCGCTGTCGTTCTCCCCCATCGTCGCGGCGGGCGCCAACGCCGCGCAGCCGCACGCGAGGGCGCGCGCCGACTATGCGCTGCGCCCCGGCGACGCGCTGTTGCTCGACTTCGGCGCGAGCCATGGCGGCTATTGCGCCGACATCACCCGCACGGTGTTCGTGGCGCAGGTCTCCGACGCCGACCGCGCGCTCTATGAGACGGTGCTGGCGGCGAATGCGGCGGGGCGCGCGGCGGCGGTTCCGGGCGCGACCGCCGGCGACGTGGACGACGCGGCGCTGAAGGCGCTGGAGGCCTCGCCCTTCGCCGGGCTGATCCGCCACAAGACCGGCCACGGTCTGGGGCTGGAGGTGCACGAAGACCCCTACATCCTGCGCGGGAATACGATGGCGCTGACGCCGGGGATGGTGTTCACTGTAGAGCCGGGCCTCTACCGAGAGGGCGCGGTCGGGGTGCGCATCGAGGATGATCTGGCGATGACCGAGACCGGCGCCGAGACCCTGACGCAGTTTTCGCGCGCCCTGCGGCTGGTGGGGTGAGGCGATGCTGCATTTCATCCTGCGCCGCCTCGCGCTGATCGTGCCGACGCTGTTCGGCATCACGGTTCTGGCGTTCGGCTTCATCCGCGTGCTGCCCGGCGACCCGGTGCTGCTGCTGGCGGGCGAGCGGGGCCTGAGCCCGGAGCGCTATGAGGCGCTGCTCAAGCAGTTCGGCTATGACCAGCCGCTGTGGCGGCAGTATCTCGATTTTCTCGGCGGACTGATGCAGGGCGACCTCGGGATCTCGATCATCACCAAGAAGCCGGTGCTGTCGGAGTTTCTGGCGCTGTTTCCCGCGACGCTGGAGCTGGCGTTCTGCGCGATGGTGTTCGCGGTGGTGATCGGCCTGCCTGCGGGGGTGATCGCGGCGACCAAGCGCGGCAAGCTGCTCGATCAGGCGATGATGGGCACGGCGCTGATCGGCTATTCGATGCCGATCTTCTGGTGGGGGCTGCTCTTGATCGTGGTGTTCTCGGGGATGCTGGGCTGGACGCCGGTCTCCGGGCGCATGTCGCTGATGTATTATTTCCCGACGCCGACCGGCTTCATGCTGATCGACAGCCTGCTGTCGGGCGAGAAGGGCGCCTTCGCCTCCGCCGTGCGCCACCTGATCCTGCCCGCCATCGTGCTCGGCACCATCCCGCTTGCGGTGATCGCGCGCCAGACCCGCTCGGCGATGCTGGAGGTGCTGGGCGAGGACTATGTGCGCACCGCGCGCGCCAAGGGGCTGTCGCCGATGCGGGTGGTGGGGCTGCACGCGCTGCGCAACGCGCTGATCCCGGTGATCACGGTGATCGGGCTGACCACCGGCACGCTGCTGGCGGGCGCGATCCTGACCGAGACGATCTTTTCCTGGCCCGGCGTCGGCAAGTGGATGGTCGATTCGATCTTCCGGCGCGACTATCCGGCGGTGCAGGGCGGGCTGATCCTGATCGCGCTGGTGGTGATGGTGGTCAACCTGCTGGTCGATGTCGCCTATGGCTTCATAAACCCGCGCATCAGAACGCAATGAGGAGGGCGCCATGAGCGATGCGGCGACAGCATCCGCCGAGACCGTGGCGCGCCCCGGCGCCTTTCAGGAGTTCTGGCGCTATTTCTCGGAGAATCGCGGCGCGGTGATCGGGCTGGGCGTGTTCGTGACGCTGGTTGCGGTGGCGCTGCTGGCGCCGCTGATCGCGCCGCACGACCCGACGATGCAGAATCGCGACGCGCTGCTGGTTCCGCCGGTGTGGCAGGAGGGCGGCCAGAGCGCGTATCTGCTGGGCACCGACGCGGTGGGGCGCGACCTGCTCTCGCGGCTGATGCACGGCGCGCGGTTCTCGCTGTTCATCGGGCTGGTGGTGGTGACGCTGGCGATGGCGGTGGGCGTCACGCTGGGGCTGATCGCGGGCTATGTGCGCGGCTGGCTGGACGTGGCGATCATGCGGGTGATGGACGTGATCCTCGCGTTTCCGTCGCTCTTGCTGGCGCTGGTGCTGGTGGCGATCCTCGGCCCCGGCCTGATGAACGCGATGGTGGCGATCGCGATTGTGCTGCAACCGCATTTCGTGCGGCTGACGCGCGCCTCGGTGATGTCTGAGAAGACCCGCGACTATGTCACCGCCGCGCGGGTGGCGGGGGCGGGGCCGGTGTATCTGATGACGCGCACCATCCTGCCCAACTGTCTGGGGCCGGTGATCGTGCAGGCGACGCTGAGCTTCTCCAACGCGATCCTAGATGCGGCGGCGCTGGGCTTTCTGGGCATGGGCGCGCAGCCGCCGACGCCGGAATGGGGCACGATGCTGGCCGAGGCGCGCGAGTTCATCCTGCGCGCGTGGTGGGTGGTGACGCTGCCGGGGCTGGCGATCCTGATCACGGTGCTGGCGATCAACCTGATCGGCGACGGCCTGCGCGACGCGCTCGATCCCAAGCTGAGGCGGTCGTGATGGCGCTGCTGGAGATCGAGAACCTCACCGTCGCCTTCCGCACCGGCTCGGGGCCGTTCCGCGCCGTCGACGGCGTGTCGCTGACTTGCGACAAGGGCGAGATTCTGTCGATCGTCGGCGAGAGCGGCTCGGGCAAGTCGGTCGCCATGCTGGCGCTGATGGGCCTGCTGCCATGGACCGCGACCGTCACCGCCGACCGCATGGCCTTCGACGGCCACGACCTGACGCGCATGGCGCCGCGCGCCCGGCGCCATCTGGTGGGCCGCGATCTGGCGATGATCTTTCAGGAGCCGATGTCGAGCCTGAACCCCTGCTTCACCGTCGGCTTCCAGATCGCCGAGACGCTGGCGGCGCACACCGCCCTCGACCGCCGCGCGCGGCGCGCCCGCGCCATCGCGCTGTTGGAGATGGTCGGCATCCCGGCGCCCGAGCAGCGGCTGTCGGCCTTCCCGCATCAGTTGTCGGGCGGCATGAGCCAGCGGGTGATGATCGCCATGGCGCTGGCCTGCGGGCCGCGCCTGCTGATCGCCGACGAGCCGACCACCGCGCTCGACGTGACGATTCAGGCGCAGATCATCGACCTGCTGGTGTCGCTGCAGCGCGACACCGGCATGGCGCTGGTGCTGATCACCCATGACATGGGCGTAGTCGCCGAGACCGCGCACCGCGTGCAGGTGCAGTATGCCGGGCAGAAGGTCGAGGAGCAGCCGGTCAGGGGCCTGTTCCGCGAGCCGCGCCACCCCTACACCGCCGCGCTGCTGGCGGCGCTGCCGGAGCGGGCGACCAGCAAGCAGCTCGCCTCGATCCCCGGCGTGGTGCCGGGGCAGTTCGACCGCCCGACGGGCTGTCTGTTCGCGCCGCGCTGCGCTTATGCGACGCCGGAGTGCGATAGGGGCGCGCGGCGGCAGGGGGCCGAGATGGGCTATGCGCTGTGCAACTATCCGCTGGCGGGCGGCAAGCCTGTCGGGCGGCCCGACCTGCCGATCCATGCCGAGGCGCTGGCGTGAGCGCGCCGGTGCTGGAGGGGCGCGGGCTGGCGCGCCGCTACGATGTCGGCGGCGGCCTGTTCGGCGCGGCGAAGGTGGTGCAGGCGGTCAACGGCGTCGATTTCACGCTCAGGCGCGGCGAGACGCTGGCGGTGGTGGGCGAATCGGGCTGCGGCAAGTCCACGCTGGCGCGGCTGGTCACGCTGATCGAGCCGCCTTCGGACGGCGAACTGCTGATCGACGGCAAGCCCGCGCTGGTGGGCGACGCCGCCCTGCGCCGCCGGGTGCAGATCGTGTTTCAGGATCCCTACGGCTCGCTGAACCCGCGCCAGACCATCGCCGACACGCTGTCCGAACCGCTGCGACTGTCCACCGCCGACGACGCCGCCACGCGCCAGCGCAAGGTCGAGG
>CAZRFB010000163.1:0-1989 GCA_964599185.1 uncultured Rhodobacterales bacterium
GACGCACACCTCCACCTCGCCCAACTACCAGATCATCGCCTCGCTCGATGTCGGGCGGCGGCAGGTCGAGCTTGAGGGCTTCGAATTCGTCCAGCGTCAGGTCGAGGCGGCGATGTCGATGCGCAAGGCGATCGCCACGCATCCGCTGCTGGGCAAGTATTTCAAGGTGCTGACGGCGGGCGAGATGATCCCGGCGGAGTTCCGCGAGAGCGGCATGAACTCGCATTTCAACGTCGATCAGGGCTGGACCGACGTATGGGAGGCCTGGGCGAGCGACGAATTCGTGCTCGACGCGACGCGGGTGACGCTGGCGGTCGGCGGCACCGGCTGGGACGGCGACACCTTCAAGACGCGCATCCTGATGGAGCGCTACGGCATCCAGATCAACAAGACCTCGCGCAACACCGTGCTGTTCATGACCAACATCGGCACCACGCGCAGCTCGGTCGCCTATCTGATCGAAGTGCTGGTCGAGATCGCCAAGGAGCTCGACGACCTGCTCGACGACGCCTCCAAGATGGAGCGGCTGGGCTTTGAGCGGCGGGTGAAAAACCTGGTCGAGGACCTGCCGCCGCTGCCCGACTTCAGCCGCTTCCACGACGCCTTTCGCGCCCGCGACGGGCTGGAGACGCCGGAAGGCGACATCCGCTCGGCGTTCTTCCTCGCCTATGACGAGGACAACACCGAATACATGGCGCTCGACGGCTCGGTGAAGGCGGCGCTGGAGTCGGGGCGCGAGGTGGTGTCGGCCTCGTTCATCATCCCCTACCCGCCCGGCTTTCCGATCCTGGTGCCGGGGCAGGTGATCAGCCCGGAGATCCTCGCCTTCATGCGGGCGCTGGACGTGAGCGAGATCCACGGCTACCGGCCCGATCTGGGGCTGCGGGTGTTCACCGAAGATGCGCTGACGCGCCAGACCGCGCGCTGAACGAGCAACAGGGAGGCGACCATGCCGAAGAAGAAACTGCGCAACATCTCCGAGATCCGGCGCTATTTCCACACCAACAATTCGCCGATCTATTTCATCTCCGCGACCAACTTCAACTTGCTGGGGCTGGATGAATGGGTCAAGAACTTCAAGTATATCAACTATCTGGATTGCTATGACGGCCGCCACCCGAACGTGATGTCGCCCACCGAGGCGCCGCACGCCGAATTCCAGTCGATCGAGGACATCAACAACTATCTGCTGAGCCACAAGGAAGTGGTGGACTATGTCGCCGCGCGCGGCGAAAAGCCCAAGTTCGTTTTCCTGATGTTCGACGACAAGACCGAGAAACTCGCGAAACAGCTTGGCGCGGAGGTCTGGTTTCCGAAGGCCAAGCTGCGCTCGCGCGTCGATAACAAGATCGAGACGGTGCGCATCGGCGACAAGGCGGGGGTGCCCTCGGCGCCGAACACGCTGGCCGAGGTGCATAGCTGGAGCAACCTTCAGGAACTGGCGAAGGACGCGAAGCTCGGCGACGATCTGGTGTTGCAGTCGGCCTATGGCGACAGCGGCCACACCACGTTCTTCATCAAGACCGAGGACGATTTCCGCCGCCACGAGCACGAGATCATCGGCCAGGGCGAGATCAAGATCATGAAGCGGCTGGTCTGCCGCGGCTCGGCGATCGAGGCCTGCGCCACGAAACAGGGCACCATCGTCGGCCCGCTGATGACCGAACTGGTCGGCTTCAAGGAGCTGACGCCCTATCGCGGCGGCTGGTGCGGCAACGAGATCTTCGCCACCGCGTTCCCACCCAAGACGCGGCAGAAGGCGCGCGAACTGACCTTCCGCTTCGGCGAGCAGCTCAAGGAAGAAGGCTATCGCGGCTATTTCGAGCTGGATTTTCTGGTCGAGGAAAAGACCGGCGAGATCTATCTGGGCGAGTTGAACCCGCGCATCACCGGCGCCAGCTCGATGACCAACCACGCCGCCTTCGCCCATGCCGACGCGCCGCTGTTCCTGTTCCACCTGCTCGAATTCAGCGGCAAGCCGTTCGACCT
>CAZRFB010000164.1:0-1605 GCA_964599185.1 uncultured Rhodobacterales bacterium
TCCATCGCCGCCGACTTCGTGGGCCAGGGCGTGCGCTGCAACGCGATCTGTCCGGGCACGGTGGAAAGCCCCTCGCTGAAACAGCGTCTCACCGCCACGGGCGATTACGACAAGGCGCACGCCGCCTTCACCGCGCGCCAGCCGATGGGCCGGTTCGGCACGCCCGAGGAGATCGCCGAGATGGTGTGCTATCTCGCGGGCGATCTGTCCGGCTTCACCACCGGTCAGGCATTCGCCATCGACGGCGGATGGTCGATCTGATGGGCCTTGAGCGCGCGGCGTCGATTGAAGACCTGCGGCGGCGCGCCCGGCGCCGGATCCCGCGCTTCGCCTTCGATCTGGTCGATGGCGGCGCGGAATCCGAGCGCAATCTGCGGCGCAACGTCGAAGCGTTCGAGGAGGTGCAGCTCACGCCGCGCTACATGGTCGATGTCTCCGCGATCGATACGCGCGCGACGCTGTTCGACCAGACCTTCGACCTGCCGTTCGGCATGGCGCCCATCGGGATGCTGAACGCGTTCTGGCCCGGCGCCGACCTGATCCTCGCGCGGCTGTGCGCCGCCGAGAACATCCCCTATGTCGCCAGCTCCGCCGCCTCGACGACGCTGGAGCGTCTGGCGGAGGCCGCCGACGGCAGGGGCTGGTTCCAGCTCTACGTCTCCGGCGACGCGGCGGTGACCGAAAGCCTGGTCGCGCGCGCCGAGGCGGCGGACTATCGGGTGATGATGGTGACCGCCGACGTGCCCGCCGCAGGCAAGCGCGACCGCGACATCCGCAACCAGTTGAGCGTGCCGTTCCGGATCACGCCGGAGGTCGCGCTGGGACTGCTCGCCCACCCGCGCTGGTCGCTGGAGACGCTGCGCCATGGCAAGCCCGGCATCGCGAACTATGCCGACCTGCTGCAAGCCGCCACGTCCTACGCCGACGTCCAGAAGACGCTGATCACGCCGGCCTTCACCTGGCGCGACCTTGCGCGCCTGCGCGACCGCTGGCGGGGAACGCTGCTGGTGAAGGGCGTGCTGCACCCCGACGACGCCCTGCGCTGCGCCGAGATCGGCTGCGACGGGATTGTCGTCTCGAACCACGGCGGCCGCCAGGTCGCGTTCGGGCCGCCGACCATCGAGGCGCTGCCGGGCGTCGCAAAGGCGGTCGGCGGGGCGGTTGGCGACCGGATGAAGATCATCCTCGACAGCGGCGTGCGGCGCGGCGCCGACATCCTGCGCGCCAGGGCTCTGGGCGCCGACTTCGCCTTCACCGGGCGGGCGCTGGCGTTCGGCGTCGGCGCGGGCGGCGCCGCAGGCGCGCGGCGCGCGATGGAGATTCTGAAGCTGGAGCTGGCGCGCGCGCTGGGTCAGCTTGGCGCCGCCTCTTTTGAGGCCGTCGGGCCGTCCCATGTTGGGGCTGGCGTTGCCAGGATGCAGTAGCCTGCGCCACGGATCGCGCGGTAAGGCATTGACGAGAGTTAAGTATTTCTTCGATCGCTGCGTAACGCAGCGATATCCTTGTTGTGGGTGATCCCCGCTCATGCGGCCGCCGCTTTCGCTTTCGCGCCTGGGTCCGTGGTTCGTTCGAGATCGAAGGTGAAGACGCCGCGCATGGTGATGG
>CAZRFB010000165.1:0-1806 GCA_964599185.1 uncultured Rhodobacterales bacterium
CTGCTGCCGGTGATCGTGCTGGTGTGGGCGCTGATGATCGACCGGCTCAGCCCCGGCCTCTCGGCGTTCTGGGCGGCGTGCTACATGATCTTCATCCTGTTGACGCAACGCCCGCTGATGGCGCTGTTCCGCGGCGAAAGCCGGTTTGCGGCGGACCTGCGGCAGGGTTTTGTGGACCTGATCGAGGGGCTGATCTCGGGCGCGCGCAACATGATCGGCATCGGCATCGCCACCGCGACCGCCGGCATCATCGTCGGCGCCGTCAGCCAGACCGGCGTCGGCTCGGCGCTGGCCGATGTCGTCACGGTGCTGTCGGGCGGCAACCTGATGGCGATCCTGCTGCTGACCGCCGTGCTGTCGCTGATCCTGGGCATGGGGCTGCCGACCACGGCGAACTATATCGTGGTGTCGGCGCTGCTGGCGCCGGTGATCGTGACGCTGGGCCAGCAGAACGGGCTGATCGTGCCGCTGATCGCGGTGCACCTGTTCGTGTTCTACTTCGGCATCATGGCCGACGTGACGCCGCCGGTGGGGCTGGCGAGTTTCGCGGCGGCGGCGGTCTCGGGCGGCGACCCGATCAAGACCGGCGTGATCGCGTTCTTCTACAGCCTGCGCACCGCCGCGCTGCCGTTCCTGTTCATCTTCAACACCGACCTGCTGCTGATCGACGTCAGCGCGCTGCAGGGCGTGTTCATCTTCGTGATGGCGACGGTGGCGATGCTGCTGTTCGCCGCCGCGACCCAAGGCTGGTTCCTGGTGAAAAGCCGGATGTGGGAGACGGCGGCGCTGATGCTGATCGCCTTTTCGCTGTTCCGGCCCGGCTTCTGGATGGACATGGTGTTCCCGCCCTATGAGGAGCGCCAGCCGACCGAGCTGGTCCATGCCGCCGAGGTCACGCCGCAAGGCGAGGCGCTGCGCATCCGCGTCAACGGGCTGAACGAGTTCGGCGATCCGATCAGCTTCGTCGCGCTGCTGGCGCTGCCGGACGGGACCGACGGGCAGGCGCGGCTCGACGGCGCCGGGGTGGTGGTGGCCGAACGCGACGGCAAGATGTTCATCGACGACGTGGCGTTCGACAGCCCGGCCAAGGCGGCGGGGCTGGACTGGGATCAGGAGGTGGTGCGCGTGCTGCAGCCAGTGCCCGTGCCCAGCAAGTATCTGCTCTACATTCCGGTCCTGGGCCTGCTGGCGCTGGTGGTGCTGGCGCAACGGCGGCGAGAGCCTGAGGCGGCGGCGGCGTGAGCGTCGCTGGCCGAACGCCGCGCGACGCGATAGGGTGCAGTCCATGACCTTTCCCGCATACGGACCGCGCCCATGACCCCCTTCGCCATCGCCGGCGTGCAGATGCACGTCGCGGCCCTCACCGACAACGTCGAAGGGATGCGCCACCGGCTCGACGTGCTGATGGCGCGCTTTCCCTGGACGCAGATGGTTCTGTTCAGCGAACTCGCGCCCTATGGCCCGCTGATCCGATTCGCGCAGCCGTTTCCAAACATGGCGCTGGACGAGCTGTGCGTCGATGCGCGGCGGCACGGCGTATGGCTGATCCCCGGCTCGATGTTCGAGCGGGCGGCGGACGGGCGCATCTACAACACCTCGGTCGTCATCAACCCGGCGGGTGAGATCGTCGCGAAATACAGCAAGATGTTTCCGTTCCGCCCCTATGAGGCCGAGGTCTCGGCGGGCGAGAGCTTTTGCGTGTTCGACGTGCCGGAGGTCGGCCGCTTCGGCCTGTCGATCTGCTACGACATCTGGTTTCCCGAGACCACGCGGCAGCTGACCAGCGCGGGCGTCGAGGTGCTGCTG
>CAZRFB010000166.1:0-2144 GCA_964599185.1 uncultured Rhodobacterales bacterium
TGACCGCTGAAACGTTCGTCGCCTATCGTGACCATCGGATCACGCACGGCGGCGTCACGGGCGCTGAGGCGAAGCACACCAAGGCTTCGAAGCGGGCGCGCGATCTCTGGAACCATCTCGCGACGCTGCCCGTCTTCGCCGATCTCGGCGTGCGCGCCGCCAAGCAACCGTTCGCCGACGGTCGCGTGCGCTATGCGACGCCTGACGCTTTGCTCGCGCCGCTGCTCGCCGAGTTCGACGAGCAGGTTGTCCCTTGGGTCACCGGAAAGACGACACCGCAGGGCCGCCCGGTCGACGAGATCCTCGACGAGATCGAGGCGATCGCAGCGCCGCCCAGAAGCGCCAAGGTCGCTGCTGCTCGGCGGTACAACGGAAAAGCCTCGCAGAACCGCAAGTCCGCGCGCGAAGAGCGGCTGCGCGCCTGCGGCGTCCTTCTCGCCGCGGGCACGTGGGGGCCGAAGCGGGTCGCCGTCGCGCGCGCGGGGATCATCAGTCTCGTGAAGTGCTTCTTCACGACGACAGGGACGCTCATAGAAACTATGGCCGAGCTGTCCGAACCGGACCTCCTCGAAGCCGCCGCCGAGGCGCTCGACGAGGCGACAGACTTCGACGACGTGGGCAGCAGCTATGTGTCGACGCTTGTGAAACTCGTGCGAAAGATCGCAGTCGGTTTTGTCGGCGTAGGCGCCGTGGAGGCCGCCCGCATCAGCCACATCATCGTCCGGCATACGCCCGATCGGGCGGGTGTCTCGCCGCGCAACAAGCTGAAATTGCAGCAGTTCACGCCTGACCGCATCGACGCCTTCTTCGGCATGTCCGGCGCGTTGGTGGCGGAGGTCAACGCAGAGGTCGCCCGGCGACGCGCCGCCAACCGGCGCGCTGCCGCCGCGGGTCGCAAGCCGGTCGAGCTTCTCGACGCCGAAATCGCGCGCAAGCTTGAGCTCGTCGTCGCCCACGACATCTTCTGCGCACGGGCGCCGCGCAAGGCAAACGTCCTCGGGATCGATCTCGACCGTCATGTTCGTGACGCCGCCGACGGCACTATCATTGTCGAGCTGCCGCCGGAGATGGTCAAAGGGGGCCGCAAGTTGGTGATCCCTCTGAACCCCCGCATGTCGGCCGTCTTCAGGCAGCATATAGCGAAGGCCCGCCCGCTCCTGCTCACCGACGCCAACCGGGGGTCGATGATGCTGTTTCCCGCGCGCAAGCGCGCAGAGGGCCACTACACCTGTCTCACGGTGCAGCTGATGCGCGAGATCCACGAACGGGTCGGCGTCAAGTTCAACCCGCATCTCTATCGTCACCTCGTCGGATGGGTCTGGCTGAAGAATGATCCGAGCAAGCTGCCGCAGGTTCAGATTCTGCTCGGTCACAAGAACATCGCGACGACGCTGAAGTTTTACGCCGAGCTCGATGAAACCCTCGCGCTCCAGCAGTGGAGCGATCGGCTGGAAGGACATGGCCATGGCGACCGCAACAACCGCCGCACCCTCGCGGCATGACCGCCTGGCGGCGGCGATCAGCGCCGAACGCGCGCCAGCGGGCATGCTCCCCAGCGGGCTCCGCGCCGCGCTCGGCGCATGGGCGGCATGGTGCGCGGCGCAGGGGCGCGACCCTGACGCGCTGACGCCAGAGGCGGCGGAGGAGTTTCTCGATCATCTCCTCGCAGTGGTGGCGAATCCCCGGAGCGCCTACGCCATATTCGCCGCGTTCCAGGTCGCAGCGTCGCTGGCGTGGGGTGCTCCTGCGGCGGCGCCCCTCGCCGCCGTCTTGCGCGTGTCGCGCATGACGACGAAGGCGCCGCCGGCAGGTCGTTGGGGACGCGCCGCGACGGCCGTCGCGGCGCTGCGGGCCGAATGGCGCGGATCCTTCCAGGCGCTGCTCGCCGCGTCGCGGACCAGGGCCCGCGGGGCGCCGGTCATCTGGAGCGCCGCTCGCATCGCTTCGGTCGCGAGAGCGCTCAGTCTGTATCATGTCGCCGCCGGCTCGGCGGCCAGCGCAACACCGACGGCGGGCGCCTTCACCGCCTGGGCCGAGGCGTTGAAAGCCTCGGGCGCCGCGCCGATGAGCATCGCGGCATATCTCGAACGCGCGCTCGCGGGCTTCGAAACCGTGCTAACCCCCGGTGTCGTGTACGACGGACC
>CAZRFB010000167.1:0-5167 GCA_964599185.1 uncultured Rhodobacterales bacterium
CACGTCGCGGATCAGGTCGGCCAGCGGCAGCAAGGCGCCGGCGGCCTGGCCGCACCAGTCGATCAGGGTGGAGCGGGGAATGTCGGCGCCCATGCGGGCGAAAATCTCGCCCTGCCGGTAGAGCGGGAGCTGGTCGTCGTACTTCGCGACGAGGATGTGCGCGAGCAGCGCGGGGCTGGCCATGCCGCGTGGGATGGGCCGCGGCGGCGCCGGGGTCTGCACCATGCGCTCGCAATCGCGGCAGGATTTCTTCGGGCGGTGGACCTCCACCACCTTCAGCTTCGCCGCGATGAAGTCGAGGATCTCGGCGACGTCTTCTCCGACCAGCCGCAGCACGCCGCCGCAATCGGGGCAGCGTTCGCCGGGATCGAGCACGATCGTCTCGCGCGGCGCATCCTCGGCGATGCGGGGTTTGCCGCGACGGCGCTGCGGCGGGACTGCGTCCGGCGCAGCGGTCTCCGCCACCGGCGCATCGTCCGCCTCCGGCGCATCCGCCTCGGCCGTCGCGTCGGCGGCGGCGCGCGCGGTCTCGAGGCTCTCGAGCGCCAGCTCCAGCTGTTCGATCTCGCGCTCGATCTTCTCAGAGCTGGCGCCGAAGCGCTGCTTCTTGAGCTTCGCGATGGTGATCTTGAGCGCCTGCACCAGCGCCTCATAGGCGCGGTTGGCGGCAGCCATGCCGGCGACTTCCGCCTGCAGGCCGAGCACCATGGCCTGCAGCAGCGCGGGGTCTTCGGGAAGGATGTCGGCCTCGGGCGTCATGGTCGGATCTTACCCGACGCCCTCGACGATTTCCACGTCAAATCATTGATTCAAAGTAAAAATCACACCACACGCGCTGGCGGCGCGGTCCAGGCCGGCCGCCGCCAGTCGATGCCTTCCCAGAGCATCGAGAGCTGCCCGGAGGTCAGCCGCAGCGCCGACCCGTCCGCCGGCGAAGGCCAGGGAAAGCGGCCTTTCTCGAGCACCTTGTACCTCACAAGGGACTGCAGGCGTTGCCTGCGCAGGTGAGCAGCTTGTAGGTGTGACGCACCCGTTTCACCCCCAGTTTGGGCGACGGCTGCCTTGTGTCGGCAGGCGGCACAACCTCCATGGCGAGCGTGTTTTGCTGCAGGACGTCGAGGGCGCCGTTTGGTCGGTGCCGCCGCAATGGACTGATCTTGCGAATGAGGATCCGGAGATTGTCATGGGGGGCGGACAGGCCCTGCTGCGCTTCGTGGACTTGCTGGATCTTGTCGAGCTCGTGGCGCGCCTATCGGGAGGGGCTGCTCGCTCGGGCGACAGGGTATGTAATGTGGATTATGCCGCGTCTGTAAGGCCAAATACGCCGCAGCAGACTGTTTGGCGAGCTGGGCATAGCCGTAATGAATGAAATTAAAAGCTATTTCTTCGCTTCCTCTTGGCGATATTGGCTTGACGCCGATTCTGCAAGCGGCATAAATATGTTTACGCATCTGCTGCGCTTCGACCGTGGAGCCGCCTATGAGTGCTCACCCAGACAGCAAGCGGCCGAAGACAGAGGCCCTTCGCGAGGAGGGCACGCTCAACCCTGCACCGGACAAGGTGCAGGATCCGAAGTTCCAGGAGGGCGACTTCTTCGACCCTCACGATGTCGTGCAGGTGCGCTACGAGATGCTGCGTCGCGTCCGCGTCGACAGGAAGTCCGTGACCGAAGCGGCGGAAGAGTATGGCGTCTCAAGGCCGACCTATTACCAGGCCAAGGGGAACTTCGAAGCCGCAGGGATCGCCGGACTGGCGCCGTCAAAGCCGGGACCCCGCAGCCCTCACAAGATCGGCGAAGATGTGCTGGCCTTCCTGCAAGAGCAGCTGGTCCCGGGCGAGCCGGTTCGCGCGCGGGCACTGGCAAAGCTGGTTCGCCGCGATCTCAACATCGACGTTCATCCCAGGACGATCGAGCGGGCGGTAAAAAAAACTCTGCGCTGACGATCGCTGCGCCATCGACCGCGTCTGCAGGCATCGGCGCTGCCGAGTACGACGCCCAGTACGAGGTGCTGCGTACCGCAGCTCTCGGCGCGGCGCTGCCGCTCAAGGCCCGCAGTGGCCTGATGCTGTTCCTGCGCCGGGGTATGTGGGGTTGGGCCCGGGCGCTGAGCGCGACCGTGCGCCCCCAGCAGGAACAGGGCTGCTGGCCAGCGCCCACCCCGTCGATGCTGCTCGCCAGCAACAGCGCCATCGTGCACGTCCTCGCAGCCATCGCCATAGGCATCCATGATCGGAGACCGGCATGAGCGTCCATCTCAACGTCCAGCCCCGGCACCTTGAGCGCGGGGCCTACCTCTACATCCGACAGTCCTCGATGCGGCAGGTGCTGGAGAACACCGAGAGCGCCAAACGCCAGTATGCCCTGCGCGGGCGGGCGATCGCCCTCGGCTGGCGTGACGATCAGATCGTGGTCATCGACAACGACCAAGGTGAATCCGGCGCCTCGGCGGTCTGGCGCGAGGGGTTCCAGCGCTTGGTCAGCGACGTCGGCATGGGGCGCGCCGGGATCGTGATGGGACTCGAAGTGTCCCGTCTGGCGCGCAACAACGCCGACTGGCAGCGGCTGCTGGAGATCTGCGCCCTTGCCGATACCCTGATCCTCGATGAAGACGGCATCTACGATCCGGCCAGCTTCAACGACCGCCTGCTGCTCGGCCTCAAGGGCACGATGAGCGAGGCCGAACTGCATGTCATCAAGGCCCGGCTGCGCGGTGGCATCCTCAACAAGGCGCGCCGCGGGGAGTATCGCTCTCCCTTGCCCACCGGACTGGTCTACGATCACGTCGGCAACGTCGTACTCGACCCCGACATGCAAGTCAGGGAGACGATCACCCACTTCTTCGACACCTTCGCCCGCGTCGGATCCGCGTCGCAGACCGTCAAGGCGTTCCGCGCGGAAGGTCTTCTGTACCCCTCCCGGCTGCACAACACGCAGACGGTGTTTCGTCCACTGACGGCATCGACCGCCATGCGCGTCCTGACCAACCCGCGCTATGCCGGGGCCTATGCCTATGGCCGACGGCAATTTCGGCGCACCATAGACGGCAAGAAGACCGTGCGCGCGCGCAACAACGACGACTGGCTCGCCTGCATCCCGGATGCCCATCCCGGCTACATCACCTGGGTGCAGCACCAGGAGAACCTCACCATCCTCAAGGCCAACGGCCACGGTTTCGACGCCGCACGCGGGTCGATCCCCAGGGAAGGCACGGCGCTGCTGCAGGGTCGGGCCGTGTGCGGGCAATGCGGCGCCTACTTCCGGGTCCGCTACGCTGCCCGGCGTGGCCGACAGGAAGCCTGGTACACCTGCGACCGCGCCCACACCTATCGCGGCGAGCCCTCATGCCAGTCGATCGCCGGGGGACCCGTCGACGAAGCCATCGGCAGATTGATCACCGAGCAGATGACGCCCGCCGCGGTCGAGCTGACCCTTGCCGTGCGCCAGGAGATCGAAGCACGCCATGAAGAAGCGGACCGGCTGCGCTGTCGGGCGATCGAGCGCGCCCAGACCGAGGCCGATCTCGCCCAGCGGCGTTTCATGCTCGTCGATCCCAACAACCGCCTCGTCGCAGACACGCTCGAGGGCGAATGGAACGAAAAGCTCCGCGTGCTGGCCAATGCCCGGGACGAACGCGAACGGGCTCGCGGCCACGATCAGGTCGCCCTCGACAGCACCCTTCGGGAACGCCTCGCCGCCATGACGGTGGATTTCCACGCGCTGTGGACCGATGCCGACACCCCGAACCGGGAGCGAAAGCGACTGCTGGCCCACATCATCGAGGACGTGACCCTCCTCAAGTCGCCTGCGAAGGGAACCACCACGCTGCATGTGCGCTTCAAGGGCGGCAGGACCCAGACCCTCACGACCCTGAGCCCGAGATCATCCGCTCAGCAGGTCAAGACACCGCCCAGCATCGTCGAACTGGTCGACAGGCTCCTCGACAACCACGTCTATGCCGAGATCGCCGCCTTGCTCAATCAGCAGGGGTATCGCCCCGGCGAGGCAGCCCGCCGTGGTCGCCAAAATGCCCGCTTCACAGCCTCGCGCGTTGCCTACCTCGTCCACCAGTACAACCTACGGTCGCGATACAACAGGCTGCGGGACCGTGGCATGCTGACCAGGAAGGAAGCGGCCGAGCGCCTCAATATCCACGAACAAACCGTCGCGCGATGGGCCAAGCACGGCATCATCACCAGCCATGCCTACAACGGCCACTATGCCCTCTACGAACTCCCCGCTGCCGACCTGCCCCAAAAGCAATGCAGCCGATGGAACCGCCTCATCGACCGCGCTGCACGGGCAAAAAATGCCGCTCACCAAAACTATCCGCTGGAAAGGGAAGAGGTGTAGTATGAACGCAGATGGTTGTAGGTCAGCACCAGGCCGCTGCCGTCCCAGACCAGCACCTTGATCCGGTCGCCGCGCTTCGAGCGGAACACCATGATCACCCCGGAGTGCGGGTCGAGCTTCAGCTCGTTCTGGGCGTAGGCCGCGAGGCTGTCATGGCCGCGGCGGAAGTCGATCGGCCGGGTGGCGATCACCACCCGCAACGCTTGCGCGGGCACGATCATCGGCTGGCGCGCAAGGCGGCGGCGATCTCCGCCACCCGCGCCGCCGGCGCGTCGGCCCCCAGCCGCACCACCACGCCGCCGACCTCGATCTCGATCACGGGCGGCGATGGCGCCGGCGCCGCGGCCGCCGGCTCCTCCATCACCAGCGCGGCGAAGGGCGCCGCGTCGTCCACGGGCAGCACGAGCCGCCCCTTGCGCGCGTCGCGCCGCCAAGCCGTCACCTGTTGCGGCGCCACCCCGTTCCGCCGCGCGACATCGTTCACGCGCGCACCCACTTCGAAGCTCTCCGCCACAATCCGAGCCTTCACGGCCTCGGGCCAGCTTCGCCGACCGGTCGGACCCGCCATCACCTCCAGCCGTTCGACAACCTTCCGCCGACCGGCCAACAAAAACTGCGCATTTTCCTGCAAAGCCGTGGCCCCATCCATCGCCAATCACGATGCAAGTGGAACAACTGTCAACGGCGGAGTAAAAACCGGCCATTGGGCGGCGCAAAAGTAGGCCACTTTGGGTTTGGGCATGACGCGCGCCACGAGGCGGTGGCCAGTCAGCCGCGCTCCCCAGATAGCTGGCGGTTGACTGGCCGCCTTGGCCC
>CAZRFB010000168.1:0-21380 GCA_964599185.1 uncultured Rhodobacterales bacterium
GCCCTGCGTCACATGGGTCGCGCTCTCCGAGATCAGCCCCTTGATGTCGCGCGCGGCCTCGGCCGAGCGCTGCGCCAGCGTGCGCACCTCCGAGGCGACCACCGCGAAGCCGCGGCCCGCCTCGCCCGCGCGCGCCGCCTCGACCGAGGCGTTCAGCGCCAGCAGGTTGGTCTGAAACGCGATGCTGTCGATCAGCGTGGTGATATCGGCGATGCGGACCGAGCTTTTCTCGATCAGGTCCATGGCCGACACCGCCTGCGCCACCACCGCCTTGCCCTCGCCCGCGCGCGTCGAGGCGTCGCGCGCCTGGGCGTTGGAGCGCACGGCGTTCTCGGCGTTGGATTTCACGGTGGAGGCCATCTCCTCCATGGTCGCCGCCGTCTGCTCCAGCGAGGCGGCCTGGCTTTCGGCGCGGCTCGACAACTCCTGCGAGCCTTCGGCGATCTCGGCGGTCGAGCCGCGCAGCGCCTCGCCGGTCTCCTTGATCTGGCCGACCAGCGACGAAAGCTTGTCGATGGTGCCGTTGACCGAACCGGCCAGCGTGGCGAAAACGCCCTCATAGGCCCCGTTCATGCGGTGGGTCAGGTCGCCCTGCGCCATCGCCGCCATCACGCCGTCGATCTCACGCATATAGCCGTCGAGACTGCCGTAAACCTCATACAGCGCCGAGGCGACGGCGCGGGTTTCCGGCGTCAGGTCGTCCATGGCGATACGCTGCACGAAGTCGCCCTTCAGCGCGGCGTTGATCACGGTGGCGATCTTGTCGGCGGAGCGCAGGGCGTCGGTCTTTTCCAGCCACTCCACCACATAGCCGGTCTTGGCGCCCGCAGCGTCGCGAATCGCGGTGACGCGCAGCTCGAAGAAACGGTCGTCGAAGTCGATCTTCGCGACCATGGTGCGCTCAAGCCGCTTGAGCATGGCGCGGTTGTGGTCGGGCGCCTTGTGAAACACGTCGATGTTCTTGCCGCGCAGGCTGGTCACGTCCACCGGCTGCGGACGCGACGCCCAGAAGTCGCGCGACTGCGCCAGCGACCGCTCCAGCGCCGGCATGACATAGGTGATGGTCAGATCGGCGTCGGCGATCATGATATTGGCCGAGGCGGTGTCGAGCGCGGCGCGGTTGCGCGCGGCGTCCACCAGCGTCCGGTCCAGCGCGGCGAGGCTGCGGCCATGCCGCCAGAGCGCCGCGCCGACGCCAAGCGCCGCCGCCAGCGCAACGACCGACGCGCCCGCCGCCAGCGACGACCCCGACGCCTGCGCCGCCGCGCGCACGGTTTCGCCCGCCGCCAGCGCCATCGCCAGCGCGCTGAACCCGATGCCCATGGTCATCGTCCGCGCAAAACCGGCGGACGTGGATTTCTCGCTCGTGACGGCTTTGGTGGACGCAGCGCCCATACTCACACTCCCTGCGCAATCGGATACGAGGGCGATTAGGGGCGGCGGGGCTGAACGGGTGGTTAAGCGCGCGGGGCGCCGGTCACGGCAAAATGCGCGCGATTAACGGTAAATTGCGGCAGGCGCCCGGTCAGAGCGCGCGATAGACGAAGCCGTCGCCGTGCGCGTCGCCCTCCGCCAGCGCCGCGGCCCTGATCGCGCCGTGGTTGGGCGCCTTGGAGCACACCGGATCGACCGTTCCCGCGTCGCCGCTCCAGGCGAACGCCTGACAGCGGCAGCCGCCCCAGTCCTTTGTGCGGCGGTCGCAGCTTTTGCAGGGATCGGGCATCCAGTGCGTGCCGCGATAGGCGGTGAAGGCCGCGCCGTCGCGCCAGATGTCGGCGAGCGGACGGTCGCGAATCGTCTCGAACGTGAGGTTTGTGATCGTCTCCGCCGCGTGGCACGGCAGCACCTTGCCGGTGGGCGTCACGTTCAGCCCCACCCTGCCCCAGCCGCCCATGCAGGGTTTTGGGAACCGCGCCAGATGGTCGGGCGTCACATAGTCGATGGCCATCACGCCCATCAGCCGCTGCGTCGCCTCTGCGGCGATCTCTCCGGCGCGCTTCACCTGTTCGGCAGTCGGCATCAGCGCGGCGCGGTTGCGATAGGCCCAGCCGTGATACTGGGTATGGGCGATCTCCAGCCGCCGCGCGCCCAGCCGCAGCGCAAGGTCGATGGTCTCCTCCAGCCGGTCGAGGTTCTGGCGGTGCATCACCGCGTTCACGGTCAGCGGCACGCCTGCCGCGGCCACCCATTCAGCGACCCGCATCTTGGCGTCGAAGCCGCCCGCGTAGCCGCCGATCCGGTCGGCGCTGGCGGCGTCCACGCCCTGAATCGACAGCTGCACATGGTCCAGCCCGCGTGCGACCAGATCGTGAAACACCGTCTCGGTCAGCCCGACGCCGGAGGTGATCAGGTTGGCGTAGAGGTCGGCGTCGCGCGCCGCGCTCACGATCTCGGGCAGGTCGCGCCGCGCCGCAGGCTCGCCGCCCGACAGATGCGCCTGAAGCACGCCCATCGCGGCGGCCTGCGCGAACACGTCGCGCCATTCGTCGGTCGATAGCTCGCCCGAGCGGCGCACGAGGTCGAGCGGGTTGGAGCAATACGGGCATTTCAGCGGGCAGCGGTGCGTAAGCTCCGCCAGCATCGCCATCGGCGGCGGCGCGGCGTCGAGCGCCGCCTCGTCCGCTGGCCGCGCGTCGATCACGCCGTCGTCAGGCATCTCACCTCCACCAGACGGCGGTTGATCAGCGCGGTGAGGAATTTCCGCGCGTCCGTCGCGATCCGCTCCGGCGGCGCGGCGAACGTCGCCGTCAGCGCGCGGGCCACGTCCTCAAGGCTGCGCCGTCCGTCGAGCGCCTTCAGGATCGCCGCGCCGGAGGCGTCGAGCTTCAGCGCCCGCTCCGGCCCCAGCAGGAACCACGCCGCGCGCACCGGGCACCAGCGCAGCCGCACGCCGCGCGGCAGGAACGGCGTATCCGTGTCGGCGAGCGCCTCCGTCACGCCGCCCGCTCCGCCAGCGCCAAACCCGGCGCCCATGCCCCCGGCGCGGGCGCGCCGTTGACATAGACATGCTGGATCGCGTCGAGCTGGCTCCACAGCATCGCGCATTTGAAGCGCAGCGCGTCGAGCGCGGCGGCCTGCGTCTCGGGCGTGGTCGCGTGGCGCTTGACATACTCCAGCGCGAAATCGGCGTCGCGCGGCGCCTCGGTCAGCCGGTGCTCGAAATAGCGCAGGATATCCTTGCTGATGAAATCGTAGTGCGCCAGCATCCCCTTGACGCGAATGGCGATGATCATGGGCGAGAACATCTCGGTCAGCGACGAGGCGATGGCCTCCAGCACCGTGCGCTGGCTCACGAAGCCGACATAGGCCTCGCAGGCGAAGCGCACCGCAGGCAGCGCGCCCTGCATCGAGGTGACATACCCGCGCTCCAGCCCCAGCCCGTCGGTCAGCGCCAGCCACCGGCGCAGGCCGCCCTCGGGGTGGTCGTCGATCTCGCCGTCATGGTCCACGATGCGCTGGCGCCAGATGCGCCGCGTCACGGTGTCCTCGATCCGCCCCAGAATCGCGGCGTCCTTGTGCGGGATGATGCGCTGATAGCAATAGCGGTTCAGCGCCCAGGCGCGCACCTGATCGATCGAGCAGCGCCCCTCATGCAGCATCGTGTGGAACGGGTGCAGGTGATGATAGCGCTCGGCGCCGATCTGGCGCAGCGCGGCCTCCATCTCATCGGGCGTCAGCGTCCTTGCGGCGCTCATAGCGTGATCTCCATGCCGTCGCGGCCCACCTCCCAGCCCGCCGCCTCGACCGTGGCGCGCTCGGGGCTGGCGGGGTTCCAGACCGGATTGGTGTTGTTGATGTGGACATAGACCTTGCGCGCCACGTCCAGCGGCGCGAAGGCGGCCAGCGAGCCCTCCGGGCCCGCCATCGCCATGTGCCCCATGCGCCGCCCGGTCTTGGTTCCGACGCCGAGGCGGATCATCTCGTCGTCGTGAAACACGGTGCCGTCGAAGAACACCAGCGCCGCGCCGCGCAGCCGCTCGGCCAGTTCCGGCGTCATCCGCGCGCAGCCGGGGATGTAGAACGCCGCCGCGCCGCCTGCGCTGAGGCGCACGCCTGCGGTCTGTTCGCCCATCAGATCGGTCTCGACGGTCTCGCCTTCCAGAAACAGCGGCACCTTGCCGGGCACGGCGAACAACTCGACGCTGAGGCCGGGCGTGACCTCCACCGCCTCGTCGAGCGCCAGCCGCCGCCGCCGCACCAGCGCGGGGTTCAGCGCGTCAAAAATCGGGTTGGCGGCGAGGATTTCCGCGATCGCGTCGGTGGTCCACAGGTCGAACGCCTGCGATTCGCGCAAGCTGAGCAGACCGGCCACATGGTCTATGTCGGCGTTGGTGATCACCACCGCCGCAATTGGGGAGTTGCGCAGGCCCGACTCGCCCGCGTCGCGCGGATGAAGCTGCGGGCGCGCCATGATCTGGGCGCGGATGTCTGGCGAGGCGTTCAGCACCAC
Source organism: uncultured Rhodobacterales bacterium (assembly GCA_964599185.1). Taxonomy (GTDB): domain Bacteria; phylum Pseudomonadota; class Alphaproteobacteria; order Rhodobacterales; family Rhodobacteraceae; genus Rubrimonas. Next base: position 4,451 of record CAZRFB010000168.1, read on the forward strand.
CCAGCGCGCGCCGTCCACCGAGACGGCGAGCGAGGATTGCGTGGCGGCGTCAAGCCGCGCGCCACGCCCCCAGAACCCCGCGCTGTTGGGCGCGGCGCAGTTCCACTGCGGCAGACCGCCGCCAGCGGCGGCGCCGAGGATGAGGGCGCGCAGCGCCACGGCTCCGCGCCCGGTCGATCAGAACAGGTCGCCGCCCTCTTCCTCGGCGGGGAAATACATGTTGATTTCCATGCCGCAGGTGACTTCTTCGATCTCGGGAGCAGTCCAGGCCATCGTATTCCTCCGGGCTGATGGTTGGGCGCCCGCTCAGGCGAGCGCCGCCTGTCACCCAATCGCCACGCGGCCCTGCGGTCAAGGCTGACGTCGCGGAAGCGGCTGTTTTCTCATAATGTGAGAAGATGCACTCAGGCGCAACAAACCGCATGGCGCGACTGTGACGATATCACATTTGTTACAGGTGTGCGCGCTCATACTGTGCTAACGTCAACGCACCGTCACAAGCCGCCGGGGAAGCGGCGCAGGAGAAACGTCCATGTCACGACCCGCCATGTCCAGCCCCATCGCCGCCGCCATCTGTCTCGCGCTGCTCGCAGCGCCGCTGTCGGCGCAGGAGGCGACGCAACAGGCGACGCAACAGGCGACGCTCGACCAGCGCGCCAATCCCGAGATCGCCGGCGAGACATGGCCCGATCTGCGCCAGCTTATCTACTCGCAGCGCCCGGTGCATGACGGCGCGCACTTCATGGCGCTGGAGGCCCCCTATCGCGCCCATGACGCGGCGGTGGTGCCGATCGAGATCGCCATCGCGCCGCCGCCGGGGCGCAAGCTGACGCGGTTCTCGGTGATCATCGACGAGAATCCGGCGCCGGTCGCCGCCGTGGTCGATGTCGGCCCGTCGCTGGGCCGCGACATCCGCATGTCCACCCGTATCCGCATCGAATCCTATTCCAACGTGCGCATCGTGGCGGAGCTTGACGACGGCGCGCTCTATCAGACCGCGCGCTATGTGAAGGCCTCGGGCGGCTGCGCGGCGCCCGCGCTGAAGGACGCCGACGCGGCGCTGGCTGCGGCGGGGCAGATGCGGCTGCGGGTGTTCGGCGCGCGGGAGGGCGCGGCGCTCGACCACGCCGAGGCGCAGGTGATGGTGCGCCATCCGCAGTATTCCGGCTTTCAGATCGACCAGGTGTCGCTGCTGCCGGTGCCCGCCTATTTCGTCGAGGAACTGGAGCTGACCCAGGGCGAGGAGCTGGTGTTCCGCGTCGAAGGCGGCATCTCGCTGAGCGAGGACCCCAGCATCCGCTTCAGCTTCACCCCCAACGGCGCCGAGCGATTCGTGGTGCGCGCGGTGGACACCAACGGCGAGGAATTTCTCGGCAGCTTCCCCGCAGCGGCGCAGGGTTAGCCGATCCGCCCCAGCGCCGGGAACGATTCCAGCAGCCAGAACGCCAGCATCTCGAACTGGCCGGTCGCCATCAGCAGTCCGACGGCGACCAGCATCCCGCCCATCGCCGCCTCGACCTTGCCCATGTGGCGGCGAAAGCCGCGCATGAAGCGCATGAACGGGCGCACGAATAGCGCCGCCAGCAGGAACGGCAGGCCCAGCCCCGCGGCGTAGAAGGCCAGCATCGCCACGCCGCGACCGATGGTCTCCTGCTGGCCCGCCAGCGCCAGGATCGTGCCGAGAATCGGGCCGATGCACGGCGTCCAGCCGAAGGCGAAGGCCAGCCCGATCACATAGGCGCCGATCAGCCCGCCGCCGCCGCGCCCCGCCTCGAAGCGCGCCTCGCGGTAGAGAAACGGGATATGGTCGTGGCCGGAGAACTGCAGCGCCGCGCCCAGCGCGACCAGCGCGCCCAGCGTCACCGCGTTCTCGGCGAGCGCGCCCGCCAGATCGCCGCCCTGCAGCAGCACCGCCAGCGCCCAGAGGCCCAGCATGATCGCGACCGTCACGAGAGACCGCTTCAACCCGATGAAATGCTGACCCAGCACATAGATGATCAGCCCGGAGATCTGCGCGAACAGATACTTGTTCTGCAACAGCACCTGCCCCACCGCCGACGCCGTGGCGCCCAGCGCGATGAACACCGTCGCCAACCCCAGCACAAAGAACGCCGCCGAGGTGAACACCCGGCGCGTCACCGCGTCCTGCGACAGCGCGTAGGCCAGAATCCCCACGCTGCCGGCCATCGCCACGCCGCTGACAACGCCCATCTCGCCGCCGGTGACGATCAGCTGGCCAAAGGCGAGCGCCATCAGCGCCAGCGCCAGCAGCGCGAGGCGACTCAGCAGCCGCTCCTGCCGCGTCGGGTCGGTCATCTGCTCGATGGTCTGGCCGCTGAGATAGGCCATGTAGGGCGGCGCCAGCGGCAGCACGCAGGGCGACAAAAAGCTCAGAACGCCGCCTGCGAAAGCCAGCATCACGCCCAGTTCACCGCCACCCATGCGCCGCTCCCCACACTATGCCTAGTCAGATAGGCGCGCGCGCGCCCAAGGTCGAGGGCGGCGCGGTCACGATCGCGCGTCGCGCCGCGCGCGCAAGCCATGCAGACACGCCGGGCGCGCAAGCCTTGGAAACACGCCGCGCGAAGCCCCTGAACGCCGCCTAGGGCGCGCCCGCCGCCAGCCACGCCACCACGTCCTCAACCTCCTGCGCCGACAGCAGGGGCGCCGCCGCGACCTCGTCGGTCCCGGCGTCGTGGAAGGCGTGGCCCGCGATCTCCGGCCGCGCGATGGCGAGGTTGACCACCGCCAGCCGCAGCGCGCCCGCGTCCCGCCCCTGGACGAGCGCCGACAGCGCCGCCGCCGCCCCGTCGCCGCCATGACACGCCGCACACTGCGCCCCGGCCAGGCCCGCGCCGCGCGCAGGGTCGGCGGGCGCGGGCGTCAGCGGCTCGGGGATCGTCGCGGCGTCATGGACCATGTAGGCGACCAGCGCGGGCGCCGCCGCCAGCGCGGGCGCGGCGAACGCGACGAGGACAAGCGAGAGGATCGAACGCATCGCGCGCTCCCGGACAGTGCGCCCCACCGCTATCGCCCAGGGCGCGCCGCCGCAACCGTCATGCAGCCATCCGCCGCGCCGCAAACCGCTTGCTGCGCCGCGCGCCGCCGCCTAGACCGTTGCGCATGAACGACGAACCCGTTACCGACCTCGACGCGCGCGGCCTGTTGTGCCCGCTGCCGGTGCTGAAGGCGCGCAAGCGGCTGCAGGCGCTGGCGCCCGGCGCGCTGTTGCGCGTGCTGGCCGACGACCCCGCCGCCGTGATCGACATGCCGCATTTCTGCGCCGAGGCGGGGCACACGCTGCTCTCCCAGACGCAGGCCGAAGGCGCGGCGGCCTATCTGATCCGAAAACGCCCCGCCTGAGAAACGCCCCGCCTGAGAAACGCCCGGCCTGAGAAACGCCCGGCCAAAGAGCAGCCCGGCCTGACGGCTCAGGGTTGCGCGCGGGCGCGCAGATAGGCCTCGCAGGGGTCTTCGCGCGGCGCGGCGGCGGTGAACCAGACGTAATCGGCGACGGCGCCGCCCTCCGCCCCGCGCGTGACATAGGCGCGCCAATCGTCGCGCCCCTCCGCGACCTCGGCCATCATCACCGAGACGACCGACAGCTCCGGCGCGGCCTCGGCCAGATAGCGCGGCGCGCCGCGATCGGTGCGCGCATGGCCGTTGCCGGTGATCATCACCACGGCGCCGTCATCGGCCAGCGCGCGCCCGCGCAGCGCCGCGTCCGCCAGCGCCGCGTCGCGCAGCCGCTGCGCCTCGACCATGCGCCCGGCCACGTCCTGCGGCAGCGCGCCGCAATGGGCGTCGATCTGCTCGGCGGCGGCGTCCTGCGCCTGCGCCGCCGTAAGCGCGCGGTCCAGGCCATAGCGCGCCACGGCGGCGCCCAGCGCGGCGCGGCCAGCCGCCGCCGCCCCATCGCGCATCGCGGCGCCAGATGCCTCGCGCCCGATCAGCGCCCCGGTCACGACCGCGCCGGGCGCGGCCTCAAGGATCGGCGCGTAGAGATCGAACGCGGGCCAGCCGCTGTTCTCCCAGTCCAGCGCCGCGCCCAGCGCGGCGCGCGAGGCGCCCTCGGCGCGCAGCCGCGCCAGCGCGTTCTCGCGGTCGCGCCCGATCATCTCGAAGGCCAGCGCGCCGGGCGCGAGCGCCGCCGTCAGCCAGGCCTGCGCGGCGTGATGCTCGGCGTTGTCATGGGTCTCGCCGATGATCGCCACATCGGCGGCGGCCAGCGCCCCGGCCAGCGCGTCGGGCGTCATCGCCGCGCCGTCGCTCACCCGCAGGATGGCGCCCGCCAGCGGATGCGCGGAGGCGTCGGTGGCGGGCGTCGGCGGCGCGGCGAGCGCGGCGCCGCTCCAGATGAGCGCAATCAGCGGCGTCAGGCGCATGGGCTTTCTCCTCTGTCGCATCTCAACGTAGCGCGCGGCGGGCGCGGCGCAATCGCGGTTGGCGCTGGCGCGCCGCATCGCCTATATGAAACGGACCGATGGCATTGAAAGGCGCGTCAGCGATGGGCGGACGATACCTGCGCGTGCTGGCCTATGGCGCATTGGCGCTGCTGGTGAGCCTGACCGCGTGTCAGGCGGTGTTCGCGGCGCCCGCCGCGAACGGGGCGCCAGCCATGATTTACCCACGATGAGCGGCGCGCGGCGGTTCGGCGGGCCGCATTCGCCCAATGCGCAAGGGGCGGCGCAAGGGGCCGCGTCGCCCAGAGCGGGCGCGCAGGTCTCTCCCGCGCGCGGCGGCTGGGCGGGGCGGCGCGCCGCGTCGGTGTCGCTGCGCGCGCTGGGGCTGTTCCTGTTTCCCACCCCGCTGCTGATCGCGGCCGTGGTCGCGCTGACCGCAGGCGACGCGGCGCGCATGGCGGGATTGCTGGGCGCCTTCGCCGCGCTGATCCTCGGCGCCGGGCTGACGCGCACCGGGCTGGCCGCCGCCGACGCCTATGAGGCGCGCGCCGTGGCCAAGCCGCCCGCGTTTCCGCGCAAACTGTTCGGCGCGGCGTTCACCGCGCTGGGCGTCGGCGCGGCCGCGCTGCTGGGCGGCGGCGCGCCTGCGTCGGCGCTGATCTTCGCGGCGCTGGCCGCGCTGCTGCATGTGGCGGCTTTCGGCGCCGATCCGATGCGCGCCAAGGGCGTGGACGGCCTGAGCGGCGAGGCGCTCGACGCCGCCGTGACGCGGATCGACACCGCGCGCGAGCTGATCGCCGACATGACCCGCGCCGCCGACAGCCTTGGCGACCGCGCGCTGTCGGGCCGGGTGCGCGCGCTGGCCGACAGCGCCGCCGCCGTGATCGCAAGGCTTGAACAGAACCCCGGCGAGATGCGCCGCGCGCGGCGCTTTCTGGCGGTGTATCTGGTGGGCGCGCGCGACGCGACCGTGAAGTTCGCGCAGGCCGAAAAGCCGGACGCGGCGGCCTATGGGGCGCTGCTCGACGATCTGGAGACGCATTTCGCCCGCCACCGCGAGACGCTGATGGTCGAGAGCGCCGCCGACCTTGACGTGGAGATCGCTGTGCTGCGCGATCGCTTGAAGATGGAAGGCGTCTGAGACGCCGATTGCAGGGAGAGCATTGATGCCCGACGACATTCGCGCCAAGGCCGAAACCGCGCTCGCCGACGCCGATGCGCTGGCGCCGCTGCCCGAGGTGAGCGGCGCGCTGGTGACGCTGGAGCAGGCGGCGCCGGAAGCGCGCGCCGACATCGAGGCGCGCATGGCCGAGCTGGACATGGCCAACACCCAGTCGATCATCACCTTCGGCTCGCGCGCGCAGGCGGAGCTGACCGCGATCTCCAACGAGATGCTCGACGGCGTGCGCAACAAGGACACCGGCCCGGCCGGCGACGCGCTGGGCCGCATGGTCAGCTCGATTCGCGGCTTCGACGTCTCGGAGCTCGACCCCGCCCGCAAGCAGAGCTGGTGGGAGCGGCTGCTGGGCCGCATGACCCCGGTCGCCGAATTCATCGCGCAATACGAAGGCGTGCGCACCCAGATCGACAAGATCGCCGACGACCTGCTGGGCCATGAGACGGTGCTGCTCAAGGACATCAAGTTCCTCGACCGGCTCTATGAAAAGACCCTTGGCTTCTACGACGAGATCGGCCTCTACATCGCTGCGGGCGAGGCCAAACTGGCTGAGATGGATGGCGCGACGATCCCCGCCAAGGAGGCCGAGGTCGCCGCCGCGCCCGAGGGCGAGGCGGTCATCACCGCCCAGCAGTTGCGCGACCTGCGCGCCGCGCGCGACGATCTGGAGCGCCGGGTGCACGACATGCGGCTGACCCGTCAGGTCACCATGCAGTCGCTGCCCTCGATCCGGCTGGTGCAGGAGAACGACAAGTCGCTGGTGGGCAAGATCAAGTCCACCCTCGTCAACACCATCCCGCTGTGGGAGACGCAGCTGGCGCAGGCTGTCACCATCGCCCGCTCGCGCGACGCGGCCAGGGCGGTGAAGGGCGCGACCGACCTCACCAACGAATTGCTCACCAAGAACGCGGAGAATCTCCAGATGGCCAACCGCGAAATTCGCAAGGAAATGGAGCGCGGCGTTTTCGACATCGAGGCTGTGAAGCAGGCCAACGACCGCCTGATCGCCACCATCAACGAAAGCCTGACCATCGCCGACGAGGGCAAGGCCAGGCGCGCGGCGGCGGAGAAGGAGCTGGTGAAGATGGAGGCGGAGCTGAAGCAGACGCTGGCCGCCGCCAAGGCGAAGGCCACCGGAACCGGCGATACGATCGCCACCTCGGTCAACTGAGGGGCCTCGCGCTTCTGGCGGCGATGGCGCTCGCCGCCTGCTCGGTGGAGCGAGAGGCGGCGCGCACCTACGCCGAAGTGACCGGCGCGGTGCAGGCGGCGGGCGGGATGCGCACCGAGCGCGCGCCCGCCGACGCGCCGTTCGGCGCCGCGGATCTGGCGCAGAACTTCGAGCGCATCGTGTTCTTCACCGAATTCGCGCTGGAGGACAGCGCGCTGATCCCGCGCGAAACAGAAGCCCGCCTGATGAAATGGGCGACGCCGATCCGCTATCGGCTGGTCGGCGACGCGGTGACGCTGGACGACATCGACGCCTACGCCGCGCTGGCGCGCAGGCTGTCGGCGGCCACCGGCCTCTCGATCGCGCGCGCCGGGCCGGACGAGGACGACAACCTGTTGATCCTGATCCTGTCGCGCGCCGCGCGCAGGCAGGCGGCGGAGTTCCTCGCCGCCGCCAATTCCCCGGCGCGCGCCGGGCTGCTCTACCGGCTGCGCGGCGACGACTACTCCATCCCCTGCGCCGCCAGCGTCAGCACCGGGCCGGACAGCCCCGCGATCACCCAGGCGATCATCCTGATCAAGGCGGAGACGGCGGGCATCCTGCGCGAAAGCTGCGCGCATGAGGAATTCGCCCAGGCGCTGGGGCCGGGCAACGATTTCGACGGCGCGCGGCCGTCGATCTTCAACGACGATCAGGAGTTCGCGCTGCTGACGGCGCATGACGAGATGATCCTGCGCGTGCTCTACGACCCGCGCCTCAGGCCGGGCATGACGCGGGCCGAAGGGATGCCCATCGCGCGCGCGATCATCACGGGGCTGGGTCTGCCCGACTGACGCGCGCGCTTTGCGCAACCGCGACGCAGGGCGCCGCAACGGCGCCGCAGTTTTCGGCAGACGGCGCCGCGCGAAACAGTTTTCAGTGATCAGGGGATATTCATCCCGGCAGATTCGCCGTTTCGTGAGCCATGCGGCGCGCAACAGACGCAGCGGCGGCGAAACGACAGCAGGGAACCATCATGGCCAAGGCGTCCATCGGCACTCCCGCGCAGATGCGCGACCCCGACTACACCCCGCCGATCACGCTGGCGATCCCGCTCGGCATCCAGCATGTGCTGGCGATGTTCGTCAGCAACGTGACGCCGGCGATCATCGTGGCGGGCGCGGCGGGGTTCGGCTTCGGCTCCAACTCGCCCGATTTCGGCAATCTGATCTACATGATCCAGATGTCGATGGTGTTCGCGGGCGTCGCCACGCTGTTCCAGACCATCGGCGTCGGCCCGGTCGGCGCGCGGCTGCCGATCGTGCAGGGCACCAGTTTCGCCTTTCTGCCGGTGATGATCCCGCTGGTGGCGGGACAGGGCGTCGCCACCATGGGCGCGCTGATGACCGGCGTGTTCATCGGCGGCATTTTCCACTTCTGCCTCGGCTTCTTCATCGGGCGGATCCGCTTCGCGCTGCCGCCGCTGGTGACCGGCCTCATCGTGCTGATGATCGGGCTGGCGCTGATCAAGGTCGGCATCCAGTATGCGGCAGGCGGCGTGCCCAGGATCGGCACGCCTGACTATGGCTCGCTGGCCAACTGGTCGGTGGCGCTGGTCGTGATCGTGGTGACGCTGGCGCTGAAGTTCTTCGCGCGCGGCATGTGGAGTGTGGCTGCGGTGCTTGTGGGCCTGATGGCGGGCTATGCGGTCGCCTTCGTCATGGGCGAGGTGAGCTTCGCCAATATCGCCCGCGCGGCGTGGTTCGCGGCGCCGACGCCGTTCCGCTGGGGCCTCGACTTCTCCTCCGCCGCGATCCTGGGGTTCTGCCTGATGGCGGTGGTCTCGGCGATCGAGACCGTGGGCGACGTCTCGGGCATCACCAGAGGCGGCGCCGGGCGCGAGGCGACCGACCGCGAGATCAGCGGCGCCACCTTCGCCGACGGCCTCGGCACCGCCATCGCAGGCGCGTTCGGCGCGCTGCCCAACACCTCGTTCAGCCAGAATGTCGGCCTGATCGCGATGACCGGGCTGATGAGCCGCCACGTCGTCACCTTCGGCGCCGTCTTCCTGATCGTCTGCGGCCTCGTGCCCAAGATCGGCGCCGCGATCACCACCATCCCGATCACCGTGCTGGGCGGCGGCGTGATCGTGATGTTCGGCATGGTCGCCTCGGCGGGCGTGTCGATGCTGTCGCTGGTGGACTGGAACCGGCGCAACCTGATCATCTTCGCCGTGGCGCTGTCGGTGGGTCTGGGGCTTCAGCTTGAGCCGGGCGCGCTCCAGCACCTGCCGCGCACCTGGCAAATTCTGCTGACCTCCGGCCTGCTGCCCTCGGCCTTCATCGCCATCGTGCTCAACCTTGCCCTGCCGCACGATCTGGACGCGGAGGAGGAGCCGGAGGCGGCGCGCGAGATCGCGGAAGAGATCAAGGACATGTCGCGCTGAGGCGCGGAACCTTCAGCTGAGGTCAAGCGCGTGGGCGCGCAGCGCCTCCATCGGGCAGATGTCGAGCGCGCGCTTGTGGGTCGAGACCAGCCGCACCTTCGGCGCCTTGCCCGCCGCCAGCGCCTCCATCCAGCGCGCGGCGCACAGGCACCAGCGGTCGCCGGGGTTCAGCCCGGCGAAGCCGAACTCCGGGCGCGGCGTGGACAGGTCGTTGCCGCGCGCCTTCGAGAACGCAAGAAACTCCGCCGTCATCACCGCGCAGACCGTGTGGCAGCCGTGATCGCCTTCGCCGGTGTCGCAACAGCCGTTGCGGAAAAAACCGGTCAGCGGCGCCGTGGAGCAGGGTTCGAGCGGCGCCCCCAGCACATTCACCGACTGCTCCGCCTCGCTTGTGCGCATCCGCTGTTCTCCGCCATGGCCGCGCCGAGCGCGCGCCTCTATACTGCGCACGAATGTGCAGGACGCAAGGCAGGAGAACGCCGCCGATGACTCCGATCACCCGCCGCCGCGCGCTGGCGCTTGGCGCCGGCGCGCTGACCGCCGCCGCCATCGCAGCCGCGCCCGCGCACGCCGAAAGCGCGGCGGTCATCGAGAACAAGACGGCGCTGGCGCTGGAGCAGATGTTTCGCACCGTGCCCGGCGCGCGCGAGCTTCACGATCAGGCCAAGGGCGTGCTCATCATGCCCGACATCTTCAAGGGCGGGCTGGTGATCGGCGCCGCCTATGGCGAGGGCGCGCTGCGGGTGGCGGGTGAGACGGTGGGCTATTACGCCTTCGCCTCCGGCTCGCTGGGGTTCCAGGTCGGGTTGCAGTCGTTCAAGCAGGCGCTGTTCTTCATGACCGACGCCGCGCTGGCCCAGTTCCGCGCCGCCAAGGGCTGGGAGATCGGCGCCGACGCCGAGGTGACCTTCCCCGGCGACGGGCTGAAGGCGGGTCTCGACACCACCACCCGCACGGCGCCGGTGATCGGAGTCGTGTTCGGGCAGGACGGCGTCCTCGCGGGCGTCAGCGTGCAGGGCGGCAAATACACCCCGATCGTGCGCTGAGCTGCCCCCCTCACCTACTTGAGCAGCCCCCTCACCCCAACCCTCTCCCCCAAGGGGGAGAGGGGGCGATAACGGTGCCGCAATGACCCGCCGGGCGCCGTCGGCGCAGCTTGCGCCCCCTCTCCCGCGCGCGGGAAAGGGTCGGGGGGAGGGCGCGCGTTATCCGCGCAGGCGGCGGATCAGGCTGGAGGTGTCCCAGCGCCCGCCGCCCATGGCCTGGATGTCGGCGTAGAACTGATCGATCAGCGCCGTGACCGGCAGGCTGGCGCCGGTCTCGCGCGCCTGCGCGAGGCAGATGCCCAGATCCTTGCGCATCCAGTCCACCGCGAAGCCGAACTCGAAGCGGTCCTCCAGCATCGTCTTGTGGCGATTGTCCATCTGCCACGAGCCTGCTGCGCCCTTCGAGATCACCTCGATCACCGCCGCCGCGTCCAGCCCGGCGCGCTCGGCGAAGGCGAGGCCCTCGGCCAGCCCCTGCACCAGCCCGGCGATGCAGATCTGGTTGACCATCTTGGCGAGCTGCCCCGCGCCCGCAGGCCCCATCAGGCTCTGCGCCCGCGCATAGGAGGCGATCACCGGCGCGGCCTTCGCATAGTCGGCCTCGGCGCCGCCGCACATCACGCTCAGCACGCCGTTCTCAGCCCCCGCCTGCCCGCCCGAGACCGGCGCATCGACAAAGCCAAGCCCCTGCGCCACCGCCGCCGCCGCCAGTTCGCGCGCGACAGTCGCCGACGCCGTGGTGTGATCGACGAACACCGCACCCTTCTCCATGCCCGCAAAGGCGCCGTCCGGCCCCAGCGTGACGGCGCGCAGGTCGTCGTCGGCGCCGACGCAGGCCATCACCACGTCGCATCCCGCCGCCGCTTCGCGCGGGGTGGCGGCGCAGGCGCCGCCGTGCTGCGCCACCCAGGCCTCGGCCCTTGCGGCGCTGCGGTTGAACACCGTCACCGCATGGCCCTTCGCCGCCAGATGCCCCGCCATCGGATAGCCCATCACGCCCAGACCGATAAAAGCCGCCTTGGCCATGTTCCCCGCCCCCTTTTTGCGCTCTATGCTGCATCGCACCGGCCCGCGTGGCCGCGCGCGGACCGTGCCGCCGGGCGCCCGCGCCGTCAACCGCGCCCGGCCCCTGTTTCGGAGTGCGTGACCGCCGATGCGCCTGCTCATCAGACTGATCGCCGGGCTGGTCGGCGTCGGCGTCGTCGCCGCGCTGCTGGCGGCGGGGCTCGCCTATTACCTGGCCGCGCGCTCGCTGCCCGATTACCGCGCCGCCTGGCGCGTTGCGGGACTGGCGTCGGAACTGGAGATCGTGCGCGACGCCAACGCCGTGCCGCATGTGTTTGCGACCGCCGACGCCGATGCGTTCTACGGCCTCGGCTGGGCGCATGCGCAGGACAGGCTCTGGCAGTTGGAGGTGCATCGGCGCACCGCGCAGGGACGGCTGGCGGAGCTGTTCGGCCCAAGGGCGCTGCCGGTGGATCGCACCATGCGCGCGCTCGACCTCACCGCCTATGCGCGTGAGGCGGTCAGTCGCCAGTCGTCCGAGACCCAAGGCTTGCTCACGGCCTACGCCGCAGGCGTCAACGCCCGGATCCGCGCGATCAACGAGGGCGCGCTGGGGCGCGGGGCGCCGGAGTTCTTCCTGTTCGGCGACGAGGGGCTGGCGCCGTGGACCGCCGCCGACAGCATCGCCATCTCGAAGCTGATCGCCCTGCGCCTGACCAATGCGGCGGCGCTGGAGGCGCGGCGCGCCCGGCTGCTGGCGCGGCTGACGCCGGAGCAGGTCGCCGACCTCGACCCCGACTATCCCGACGCGGGCGTGATCGCGCTGCCCGCCTTCGCGGCGCTTTATCCCGGCTTGCGCTTTCCCGCGCAGGCGGCGGCGCCCGCCCCCTCGCCGCTGTCGCCGTTCGCAAGCCCCGGCTTTGGCGGCGCCTCGAACGCCTGGGCGGTGGACGCCTCACGCGCCGCCGCGGGGGCGCCGCTGCTCGCGACCGACCCGCATCTGTGGCTGTCGGCGCCTGGCGTGTGGCATCTGGCGCGGCTGTCCAGCCCCGGCTTCGACGTGATCGGCGCGACCATCCCCGGCATCCCCGCCGTGCTGATCGGGCGCAATCGCGCGTTCGGCTGGGGGCTGACCGCCGCGCAGCTCGACGATCAGGACATCTTTCTGGAGAAGCTGAACCCGGAGAACCCCGGGCAATACCTCACGCCCGCAGGCTGGGCGCCGCTGCGCACCCGGGTCGAGACCATCCGCGTCAAGGGCGCCGCGCCCGAGCGGATAACCCTGCGCTGGACGCGCCACGGCGCGGCGCCGCCCGCGAACGGCGATCTGAGCTTCGCGTCGGTCACGCCGGAGGGACATATCGCGGCGCTGGCCTGGACCGCGCTCACCGCCGAGGACCGCTCGCTGGAGGCCGCCATCGGGCTGATGCGCGCGCAGACCATCGAGGAGGGGGCAGACGCCGCCGCGCTGATCGTCGCGCCCGCGCAGAACGTGGTGATGGCGGATGCGAGCGGCGTCGGCATGGTGGTCGCGGGCGTGGCGCCGCTGCGCCGCGCCGACAGCCGCTCGCAGGGGCGCACGCCGTCGCTGGGCTGGCTGGCCGAGAACGACTGGCAGGGGCCGATCCCGCTCGAAGACCTGCCGCGCGCGATGCGGCCGCGCTCCGGCGCCGTCGCCAACGCCAACAACCGCACCACCAACGCGCCGTTTCCCGCGCATCTGTCGTTCGACTGGGCGGAACCCTATCGCATCCGCCGCATCGAGGCGCGGCTGAACGACCGCGCCTTCCACACCCGCGACAGCTTCATGGCGTTGCAGAACGACCCGGTGTCGGACATGGCGCGCGGCGTGTTGCCGCTGATCGCGCGCGATCTGTGGTGGGGCGAGCCGACCGGCGACGGCCCCGGCGCCCGCCTGCGCGACGCGGCGCTGGCGCGGCTGGCGGACTGGAACGGCGCCATGTCCGAGCATGACCCCGAGCCGCTGATCTTCACCGCTTGGATGCGCGCGCTCACGCGGCGGCTGGCGGAGGACGAACTGGGGCCGCTGTTCGCCGACGTCGCGGGCGCGCGCCCGCTGTTCGTCGAGCGGGTGTTCCGCGACATCGGCGGCGCCGGGCGCTGGTGCGACGTGGTGAAGACGCCGCAGCGCGAAACCTGCGCCGACATCTCGCGCCGCGCGCTGGACGACGCGCTGTCCGAGTTGAAGGCGCGCTACGGCGACGGCCCGGACGGCTGGCGCTGGGGCGCGGCGCACCGCGCGACCCATCTCAACCTGCCGCTCGGCCTGATCCCCGGGCTGGGCCTGCTGGTGAACATCGAGCATGAAACGTCAGGCGGCGATCACACCATCCTGATGGGGCGCACGCCCGGGCGCGGGCCGGACCCCTACGCCAATGTCCACGCGGCGGGGTTTCGCGCCGTGTATGACTTCGCCGATCTCGACCGGTCGTCGTTCGTGATCGCCACCGGCCAGAGCGGCCATCCCCTGTCGCGTCACTACGACGATCTGGGGGCGCTGTGGCGGCGCGGCGACTATGCGCCGATGTCGCTCAACCCGGGCGACGCGCGCGCGGGCGCGCGGGGGGTGACGGTGCTGCGTCCGGCGCCGTGACGCCGGAGGCGGCGCTTCAGCGGCGGTAGTTCTGCGGGTCCATCGCCTCGAAGGCCAGCGCCCAGTAGGTGCGCCACGGCGCCGCCCACATCACCGCGACGTTCTCGATCATCCGGCTCGTCGCGTCGGGCGAGTCGGAGAAGTCGAACGCGCTGACAGAACCGGAAGCGCGTGTGCGATTCGGACGGCAGATCATGGTGGTATCCTTTCATTGCGAGTCGCGTTAGCGATCACAATAATTAAGGTAAGTTGCGCAACTGCTAAAATCCAAGCTAAATCGCGGTTAATCTCCTGCTACTTTAATCGTATGAAAATGGCGGATCACGCGAAAAGCGCGCGGCACCGCTCCAGCGCATCGACCAGCGCATCGACCTCGGCGGTGGTGTTGTAGAGGCCGAACGAAGCGCGGCAGGTCGCGCTCACCCCCAGATGCGCCATCAGCGGCTGCGCGCAATGATGCCCGGCCCGCACTGCCACGCCGCGCCGGTCGATCACGGTCGAGATGTCGTGCGGATGCGCGGGGCCTTCCATGGCGAACGAGAAGATCGCGCCCTTGGTTTTCGACTTTCCGTGCACGGTCAGCCAGTTGAGCCCCTCAAGCCGGTCGCGCGCATAGTCGCGCACGGCCCGCTCATGCGCCGCGATGGCCTCCATCCCGAGGCCCTGCAAATAATCTATCGCCGCGCCCAGCCCGATCATCTGCGCGATGCCCGGCGTGCCGGCCTCGAACTTGTGCGGCGGGTCGTTGTAGGTGACGTGGTCCTTGGCCACCTCTCGGATCATGTCGCCGCCGCCGATGAACGGCCGCATCTCGGCGTGTCGCTCCCGTCGCGCATAGAGCGCGCCCGAGGCCGTGGGGCCATAGAGCTTGTGCCCGGTGATCACATAAAAGTCACAGCCGATCTCCGCCACGTTGACCGGCATGTGCACCGCAGCCTGACTGCCGTCGAGCAGCACCGCCACGCCCCGCGCCCGCGCCGCGTCGCACACCGCCTTCACATCGACCACGGTGCCGAGCACGTTCGACATGTGGGTGAGCGCGATCAGCTTCGTGCGCGGGCCGATGGCGTCGATCACCGCCTGCGGATCGAGATCGCCGTTCACGTCCACATCCACCCATTTCAGCACCGCACCCTGCCGCTCGCGCAGGAAGTGCCACGGCACGATGTTGGCGTGGTGCTCCATCACGCTGAGGATGATCTCGTCGCCGGCCTCGAAGCGCGGCATGGCCCAGGAATAGGCCACGGTGTTGATCCCCTGCGTCGAGCCGGGCGTGAACCAGATCTCGTCGGCGTGCTCGGCGCCGAGAAAGCGGCGCAGCGTCTCGCGCACCGCCTCGTATTTCTCGGTGGCGAGATTGGAGAGATAGTGCAGGCCCCGATGGACGTTGGCGTATTCCTGCGCGTAGGTGCGCGTCACCGCGTCGATCACCGCCTGCGGTTTCTGCGCCGAGGCGCCATTGTCGAGATAGACCAGCGGGCGGCCGTGCACCGTGCGCGACAGGATGGGAAAATCCCGCCGCACCGCCTCCACGTCATAGCCGGCCTGCGCCGTCGCCCGAACCGCCGTGTTCATCTCGCGTCTCCCGTCACGCCCGCAAGCCGCCAAGCAGCAGGCTCAAGATCAGTCCCAGCGCCAGAAACAGCGCCAGCGTCGCGCCCAGCACGCGCCCGGTGCTCTCGAAGCGGTGCGCCTCGGCGACGCAGGAGGCCAGCAGCCAGACGTTCAACCCGGCGTAGAACAACAGGAACAGCACGCCGCCGCCGCTCACCGAAGGCGCGCCGGTCGCGCCGCCCAGCGCCAGCACCTGCAGCGGCGCCAGCGCGCCGGTCAGCACGGCGTGCCACGCGACGGCGGTCGCCACCTCCGCCGCCGCGCCCTTGCCGCCGAAGCGGCGCCCGATGTTGAACGCCAGCGACGCGGTGATCGCATAGTTCAGAAAGCTCATCGCCATCAGCGCCAGCAGCCCGCCCACGCCCAGCGCCGCGTCGGCGCCCGGAGCGATCAGCGCGACCAGCGCCCAGACCAGACCCTGCATCGCCGCGCCCAGCGCCACCAGCATCAGCCGCTGCGTTCCGTCAGGCTGCGCCGCGATGATGCGGCGGACCACCGGGCGCGGCGAGGCGATCCCCTGCGTCAGCAGCGCGATGAAGGCCTTGAAGGGAATGGCGTCCATGTCTCTCATGTCCTTGCGCAAACAGCGGCGGCGGCGCGCGCCGTCTTCTGATCTACGCCATGCGTGCGCAGCGCGCACCCCCTTCACGCCAGCGCCCCCAGCGCCACGACAACCGCCGCAAACGCGCAAAAGACCCCGAAAACCGCCAACCCCGAGCGAAACCCGTGCGCCTCGGCCAGCGCCGGGGCCAGCAGCGCCGCCCACAGCGCCGAGCCGCCTGCCTGCCCCAGCACTGCGGCCAGCGGCGGCGCGCCGCCCGGCCCGCTCGCCGCGGCGCCCAGCAGCGTCAGCATCACGCCCGCCGGCGCCGCGACCAGCGCGGTCCAGAACACCGCCGCCCGCGTCGCCCGCCAGCCGCCGCGCCCGCCAAAGGCGCGGCACGCCAGCCCGATCAGCCCGGCGGCGCCGTAAAGGCCCAGCGGGCGCACGAAGGTTCCCACCACCACTTGCGTCGTCACCCATTGGTCGAAATCCTGCGCCACCTGCGGCGCGGGGTTCAGCCGCTGCGCCCCCACCGCCGCCAGCGTGAACAGCAGCGAGGCCGCGAAGGCGTAGAACAGCAGCCGCGATTCCTCGGCGCAGGCGATCTCGCGCGCCACGGCCGCGCGCGGCGCCGTCCATGTGGCGGCCATCCGGTCCACCAGCCCGGCGGGCGCCGCTGGCCGGGTGACCGGCGCGCGCGTCATGCCCGTCGCCGCGCCATCCACGCCGCCACCCGCGCGCGCACCGCCTCGGCCAAAGCCTCCTCGGCGATCTCGGCGACCGCCTCATCGACAAAGGCCGCGACCAGCAGCGCCTCGGCCTCGGCATGGGGCACGCCGCGCGCGCGCAGGTAGAACAGCGCCTCCTCATCCATGGCGCCGGTGGTCGAGCCATGGCTGCACGCCACGTCGTCGGCGTAGATCTCAAGCTC
>CAZRFB010000169.1:0-4261 GCA_964599185.1 uncultured Rhodobacterales bacterium
AACCTTCAGATAAAGTTCCACGGTGTAGATCTCCAAGCCCTCCATGCTGCTGCACGAAGAGCAAAGTGGCCGGTTTTTACGCCGCCCGAAGCAGGGTTATCCCGCCGCTACCGTGGCCGAGTTTTGCACCGCCGTTCCCACCAGCGGTGTCTTCAGCCGGTGCATGGCGTTGGCGATGGCGCCCTCGGAGATCGACAGCCCGAACATCTCGCGCGCGAGCCGGGCCAACCGCTCGAAGCCGACGTGATGGCTGTGGTGCAGGTAGGCCAGCAGGGCGTGGATGTTCGGCCCGAACGGCGTGCCGGGTGGCATGCGCTCGGGTGGTGCGGCACGGTAGCGCTTCCCGCAGGCGCAGCGCCCGCCATGCAGTTCGACCCGCGTCACATGCGGGGTGACCGGCGGGATGTCGACGTGGTCGTAGCGCATCCGGCAGCTCTGCCTGAGCCCGGAGACGTCGGCCCCGCAGGCGCAGCGCCCGGCACGGCAGACGACCGTCTCGTCCGGCTCCGCCGCCAGCCGACGCGACACCCCCGGGCGCGAGGGCCGAGGCTTCTTCGGCTTGTCCTTGGCCCCGCCCGACCGGCCGCCATGGTCCTGCGACGGCGGCGTATGGGAATTGCGCGACGTCTTGCGCGGCTTCGCCGGCGCCGCCTCCAGCGCCTCGATCTGCGCCGCCTGGGCCTCGATAAGCAGCGCCTGACGCTCCAGCAGGGCGTCTTTCTCGGCGTCGGTCAGGCGGTATCGCGGAAGCTGAGTCATGGGAATTCATGACTCACACCAGCGCCTTCAGATCAAGCGAAAATGCGAGGGGGGTGAGCAGTTACATTAACAGGTCACCCTCCGCCGAAACGTTTTCTAATCCAACGGCTAACGACACGTGGATCGCGCAGTATCCGGCGAATCTTTACAAAGTAGTCTCTATAATCACCATATTTATTTATCGGTAAAGATAGAAGTTCTGGCCAGTTGAGTCGGATGCCGTCCGTAATCAATCGGTTGCTGGCGCGAAAATCCGGTGGTAATGAAAGCATCGCGGAAAAGCTTCGCCGGGACACAAGCGGACTTACCTGGAGAAGATTGGGGCTGGTGTAGGCGGCGGCGTAGGCCCAGGGACCCATCCGCAACTCGATATAAGCCAGATCCAGCGTCAGGAATGCGTCACAGGGCAGGAGCGCTTGCAGCCACGTCTCGGTGGCGCGCGCAAGCGATTTATCGCGAGGAAGCCCCATTCGGGCGATCAGCGTCGAGGTGGTGATGGGTGTATCCGCCCGATCAGTCGGGCGCCAGAAAAAGCCTCGTCCAATTTCGCCTCCCAGCCCCCCCACAAGACAATAGATCCGCCCTTCCAAAGATATAAGCGTAGAAAAAAGCCGCGAGGCGGCGCCGGAAGCGCAATGCCCGGTCTGGGCCATCCACTCCTGTCTTTGCGTTTCGGTGGAGATGATCGCGGGGAGCCGGGTGTGGCGCAAGCCGAACTTTTCGGCCAGGTTCGTCGCCTGAATCGCATCAAGCGAGGTATCCGCCGCATCGATGGTGACAAACTCGAGATCTTCTGCGATATCGCGACAGGCTGCCAGCAGGAGGCGCGTCTCGCTGCCGGCGGTGAGGGTCAACGCGGTCGGACCGGCTTCGCGCAGCGCATCGATCCCTGCGCGCGCCGCATGTGTCACCACCCGGATGGCTTCGACAGGATCACTCGTCTCGACAACCGGCACTGTGGGCCAGTGCCGCACCTGGCTCCACGAGTCAAGGTCGAGGTAGTGGTTCACAAGAAGGCGCAGGATTCCGCGATGCGCCGTCATCCCGGAGGGCGCCCAGCCCGATCCGGCGATGTTAAGATGATCGAACAGCGCTTGGTCAAAACGGGCGGCGTAGCTTTCACGATCAAGCAACGCGCCCGCAGACGACGCCGCCACCCTCGCTGCCGGGTCATAGACAATGGACATAGAGCCGCAGGCATCAAGGTAGATCCGGCGCTCAGAACAGCAGTCGAGAACAAAAAGAAACGGGCCGCCCAGCCGGTAGATCTCCTCCTCGATAAGCGCGTCCAGCGCATCAGGCCTTGTGATGCGCGGCGCAAATGTCGCGAACTCCGTCTGTATCACAGGCGCGCGCGCCCTGTCCGGTTGCGCTCCAGCGTCGACAGCAGGCGCAGGAAGCTCCCGTGAGAGGACAAGTGTATTTTCCACCATGCGGCGGGAGTCCAAATCGATGGGATGTCCGATCAGCACGCCAACAGAACTTCCACGCGCATCAATAACGCGAGTAATGCAAATTCCTTCATAGTAGGCAATAGATATCGTGTTAAGACAGACTATATTTGCATAACGTGGTAGTGTTATATTGTTATTTTTGTGAAGAATCGCAAACTGCGTATTTAATTGTGATGGGGGATGGACGTTTAACGGTATTCGCATTTCACTATCGCGCACGACTAAGTGTATCCTTTTTCTGATTTGTTAAAGGACAAGGCTAAAATGATATGTCAAGATGGGGTAAGGCTCTGCCATCGGATCATAAATAGAGAAATAATTGGAATTAAAGCCTGGTATTTGCGATCTGACGCAAGGTCGTTCATCCGGGTTCTTCTCCAAGGTGATGTGTGATTCCTGACGACGCCGTGTTCGCCTTGGCGCGAATGGCCCTCGGCAATCATGAGCTTTTGTGATGGAATGGCGCGCCGTTGTCTACAACTTCGTTGGCGACCGTCCAGACTCGATAGAGCAACCTCAGGTTTGGAAATTCGGGCTTTGTCGGGTCCGGTGTTTGTCAACGTTGTTGCCGCTTGGGATTGGTTCATGCTGCGCGCTGCTGGTGGCCGGCCATGGGGGCGCCGCCGCCAGCTTTGTGGGGGAGCGCGTCGGCGCCCCCATGGCCTCCGCGCCGGGTGTCGGGCCGTTCCGGGTTGAGCGAGACGGCGCCGACGGGGCGCCAGTTGCGCGTCCGACCTGACCAGCGCGCAGGGTGCTTTTTGCGCGCGGCCTGATAGACGGCATGGCGGCTGGCGAGGAGGGCCGCGTCCTCGCCGCGGTGGCGCTGATCGGGCGTCACGAAGCGGATCGCGCTGTGCTGGTGCTGGGTGTTGTACCAGCGGACGAACTCCAGCACCCAGTCGCGGGCCTCGTCGATCGAGGCGAACCCCTTCGCCGGCCACGCCGGGACGTATTTGCAGGTCCGGAACAGGGCCTCCGAGAAGGGGTTGTCGTTCGACACCCGCGGCCGGCTGAAGGAGGGGGTGACACCGAGGCGCTCCATGGTGACCTTCATCGTCGCGCCCTTCATGGGGCTGCCGTTGTCGGCGTGCAGGATCAGCGGGCTGGTGACGCCCCCCTCCGCCCAGACGGCGCGCTCCAGAAGGCCGGCCGCGAGTTCCGCGCTCTCGCGTTCATGGACCTCCCAGCCGACGATCTTGCGGCTGTAGATGTCGACGATGAGGTAGAGGTAGAAGAACATGCCCAGCACCGGCCCGGGCAGCCAGGTGATGTCCCAGCTCCAGACCTCGCGCGGCCCCTTCGCCTGGAAGCTTGCCGGTGGCCGTGACCGACCGGGCTTGCGGGCGCGGCCGCGGCGGTGGTTCTGACCCCGTTCGCGCAACACCCTGTAGAAGCTCGACTCCGAAGCAATGTACACGCCCTCGTCCGCCAGCTTTGGCACGATCTGGCTCGGAGGCAGGCTCGCGAACTGGGGCGCGTTGCAGGTGTCCACGATCCGGTCACGCTCCGCCTCGGTCAGCCGGTTGGCTGGGACGGGGCGCTCGGCCAAAGGGCGGCGATCTTCGCGCACCGCGCCCTCCGGATCTGTCCAGCGCTGCAGGGTACGGGCATCGAGGCCAAGTTCCGCGCAGGCGGCGGCCTGGCGCGCCCCTGCAGCCATAGCCTCATCGACGAGGGCAACGATCTCCTTGCGATCCGGGGCAGAGGTCATTCGTCCCCGCCCTCCCTTGGGCCCCAGATCGCGTCGGCTTTTTTTCTCAGCACCATCAACGCGGCCGCCTCGGCCAGCGCCTTCTCCTTGCGCGCGAGCTCGCGCTCCAGATCCCGGATGCGCTTCTTGTCGTCCTTCGTCTCCCGCGCGATCTGTCGCGAGGCCGCACGGTCCCAGTCATTGGCCCGCTCGCAGGCCTCCCGCCAGACTCGGATCTGCTCAGGGTACAGGCCCCTGCTGCGGCAGTACTCCGACAGCTCCGCCTCGTTCATCGCCGCAGTCTCGATCACCGCGGCGAACTTGTCCCGCGCCGTCCAGCCCTCCGGTCCGGCATCGC
>CAZRFB010000170.1:0-1677 GCA_964599185.1 uncultured Rhodobacterales bacterium
TGCTCGGTCAGGGTCTCGGCCATCGCCTTGATCTCCTCTCGGCCAAAAATCTCCCCCTGGCCGCCCGCCTCATGCGCGCGGCCCGCCTTGATCGTCTGCGCCAGCGCGTCGAGCGCCGCCGCCAGTTCCGGGCGGCGCGCCTGCGCCAGCGCCGCGTCCGCCTCATATCTGCGCGCAAATGTGAGCACTGTTGCGGCGGCGACGACGGCGCTCTCAGGCGTGTGGCCAACAGCTACGACCGCCCTGCCCTCCCGCAACGCCTGCCGCACCTCCGCGTCCGGCGCCGGACGGTCGTGCAAGCCCCGCGCTAGCCTGGGCGAGCTGTCGAGCGCGATCCCCTCCTCGGCCGCGACCTCGACCTGAACCTCGCGCAGCACATCCCAGGTGATCGCGCTGCGCTTGCTGACCTTCAGCCACGCGCCGTTCTCAAGTCCCCGACGGTTCACCACCACGTGCAGGTGCGGATGCGCCCGGTCGGTGTGAAACGCGGTGTAGTAATCCCACACGTCGCCGAACCGCCCGGTCGCGAACATCGCCTCCGCCCAGGCGCGCCCGGCGCGCTCGGCGGCGCCGGGATCGGTTCCCGGCGGGAAGCTCACCAGAAAATGCGAGGTGCGGTCGGCCCCGTCGGGCGCGGCGCGGGTCCGCCCGGTCATACCCCAGCCGGCGGCGAAGGCCTCAAAATCCTCCGCCTCGATCTCCGTGCCGAAATACCGCTCGGAGCGCTGCAGCGGCACCGCGCCGCCGCGCCCGAGATAGGCCATCTGCCGCCCGAGCCCCGCGCGGTCGCGCGCGCCGCCCTTGCCGATCAGCTTGACCATCGCGGCCTGCCCGCCCGAAACCGCCTCGAGCCCGCTCGGCACCGCCCGGGCGTGCTCGCGACCCATCTGCTGCTGCAGCAGGTAGTTGAGCCGCAAGAGCTGCGCCGCGCCGCCCTTGCCGAGCTCCAGCTCGGCCCAGTCCTCGCCCATCACCGCCGCCAGCGGATCGGGCGCGCGCGACGTGGCGCCCCGGTGGATCAGCGCGGCGACGTCCACAACGCTCATGGCGCCCCACCCTCTTTGCGCGCGCGCCGCGGCGCGCGGCGCAGCGGCCCCGCAGCCGTAACCGCCGCCTCGAGCCGCGCCAGCCCGTCAGCCCGGCGCGCGCCCAGTTCCAGCAGCCGCTGGACCAGCCCCTCGACCCGTGCGAGATCGCGCCCAAGGGCGGCGCGCTCCTCCATGAACGCGTGAAAGTCCGGATCCCGCGTCCGGTTGGCGGCTTTCGCGATCTGGTTGATGTTGGTGGCCACGCCGCCGATCTGGCGCGCCACGCCGCGCAGCGCCTCGACCGTCGCGGCGTCGATCTCGACGAATCCGCCAACCCGCCGCACCGCGATCCGCAGCGCCATGCTGCGCTTCAAGCCCAGCGTCGCGATCTGCGCGTCGAACTCCACCAGCTCCGCTTCCGTCAGCCGCACCGACAGCGTCTTGTCCGCCCGCCTGGGCGCCGCCGCAGCCCCGTCGCCGACATCGGTCCAGCGACCGCGCTTGAGCGCACGGTGGCTCCAGGGCCTCGCCGCCCCGCTCTCCCTCTCGCCGTCGTCGTCGTCCGCAGGACCGGCCATCGCGCGCAGCGCCCTTGCTGGGGTGGGGTGGGTGTACGGTAATGTGCTACATTACCATATATCCTGCCATA
>CAZRFB010000171.1:0-5847 GCA_964599185.1 uncultured Rhodobacterales bacterium
AGAAGATCCCGCGGCGATCCGCGCCGCGATCCGCGCCGCCGCGCCCGAGGCGGAGGATTGCGGCGACCGCGCCGAGGCGATCCTGCGCGGCGTGGACGCGCTGGGGCCGCAGGATCGCCTTCTGATCGCCGGAAAGGGCCACGAGACGGGGCAGATCGTGGGCGGCGCGGCGCTGCCCTTCGACGACGCCGAGATGGCGCGCGCGGCGGTGACGGCGCTGGACGGCGCAGAAGGTGACGACGCATGACCGCCCCGCTCTGGACAGCAACCGAAGCCGCCGCCGCGACGCAGGGCGCCGTGCGCGGCGACTGGCGCGTGGACGGCGTCTCGATCGATACCCGCAGCCTGGCGCCCGGCGATCTGTTCGTCGCGCTGAGCGGCGAGGCCCGCGACGGCCACGGCTTTGTCGGCGATGCGCTGGCGCGGGGCGCGGGCGCCGCGATGGTGGCGCGTATCCCCGGCGAGGTCTCCGCCGACGCGCCGCTGCTGATTGTCGGCGACACGCTGGAGGGCTTGCGCGGACTGGCGCAGGCGGCGCGGGCGCGCGCCGACGCCCGCGTGATCGGCGTCACCGGCTCGGTGGGCAAGACCGGCACCAAGGAGATGCTGCGCGCCATGCTGGCCGATCAGGGCGCGACGCACAGCTCGGAGGGCAGCTACAACAACCACTGGGGCGTGCCGCTGACGCTGGCGCGGACGCCGCGCGACGCCGCTTTCGCGGTGATCGAGATCGGCATGAACCACCCCGGCGAGATCGCGCCGCTCACCCGCCTCGCCCGCCCGCATGTGGCGCTGATCACCACGGTCGAGGCGGTCCACACCGAATTCTTCGACAGCGAGGCAGGCGTCGCCGACGCCAAGGCCGAGATCTTTGAGGGGCTGGAGGCGGGCGGCGTCGCGGTGCTGAACCGCGACAACCGCTGGTTCGACCGGCTGGCGGCGGCGGCGCAGGCGCGGGGCGCGCGCATCGCCGGCTTCGGCGCCGACCCGCGCGCCGACGCGCGGCTGCTGTCGGCGGACGTGCGCGCGGGCGCGACCGTGGTGCGCGCCGCGTTCGACGGCGCGGAGATGGTGTTCAAGATCGGCGCGCCGGGCGCGCATCTGGCGATGAACGCGCTGGGGGCGCTGGCGGCGGCGCAGGCGGCGGGGGCCGATCTGGCGCGCGCGGCGCTGGCGCTGGCGCCGTGGCGCGCGCCTGCGGGGCGCGGCGCGCGCTGGCGGATGCTGCTGGGGCCGGGCGGCATGGACGGCGCCGTGGATTTGATCGACGAGAGCTACAACGCCAACCCCGCCTCGGTGGGCGCGGCGCTGGCGGTGCTGGCGGCCAACCCGGTCAAGGACGACATCGGCCGCATCGCGCGCGGCCGCCGCATCGCGTGCCTGGGCGACATGATGGAGCTTGGCGCGCAGGAGCGGGCGGCGCACGCGGCGCTGGCCGATCATCCGGCGATGGCGCAGGTCGATCTGGTGTTCTGCGTCGGCGAGCGGATGCGCGCGCTGCACGACGCGCTGGCGCATGAGAAGCAGGGCGGCTGGTTCCCCGACGCCGACGCCTGCGCGGCGAAACTGCGCCGCGCCGTTGACGCGGGCGACGTGGTGATGGTCAAAGGCTCGAAATCCATGCGCATGGGCGGCGTCGTGACCGCCCTCAAACGGCTCGGCGCCGCGCGCGATCCCGACGCGCCGCCAGAGGAGATCTAAGGGTGCTCTACCACCTGCTCACCCCGCTGTCGCAGGGCGGCGACGTGTTCAACCTGTTCCGCTACATCACCTTTCGCGCGGGCGGCGCGTTCATGACGGCGCTGATTCTGGGGTTCGTGTTCGGCCCCGCCGTGATCCGCGCGCTGCGGCGGATGCAGAAGAAAGGCCAGCCGATCCGCGACGACGGCCCGGCCAGCCACATCATCGCCAAGGCCGGCACGCCCACCATGGGCGGCGTGATGATTCTCGGCGCGCTGGTGATCTCGACGCTTTTGTGGGCGCGGCTCGACAACGGCTATGTCTGGCTGGTCACGCTGGTGACGCTGGGCTTTGGCGCCATCGGCTTCGCCGACGACTTCTCGAAGGTGACCAAGTTCAACGTGCGCGGCGTGCCCGCGCGCTATCGCTTCGGCGCCGGGCTGCTGATCGCGCTGGTCGCCGCGATCTGGGCGGCGTGGCTGCAGCCCGCGGCGCTGAGCGGTCGGCTTGCGCTGCCGGTGTTCAAGGACGTGCTGATCGACATGGGGCTGCTGTTCGTGCCGTTCGCGATGCTGGTGATCGTCGGCGCGGCGAACGCGGTGAACCTGACCGACGGGCTGGACGGGCTGGCGATCATGCCGGTGATGATCGCGGGCGGCGCGCTGGGGATCATCGCCTATGTCGCCGGGCGCACCGACTTCACCGAGTATCTCAACCTGCACTACATCCCCGGCGTCGGCGAGATCGCGATCTTCACGGCGGCGCTGATGGGCGCGGGCCTGGGCTTTCTGTGGTGGAACGCGCCGCCGGCGATGGTGTTCATGGGCGACACCGGCAGCCTTGCGCTGGGCGGCGCGCTGGGCGCGATCGCGGTGGCCACCAAGCACGAGCTGGTGCTGGGCGTGGTCGGCGGGCTGTTCGTGGTCGAGGCGCTGAGCGTGATCATCCAGGTCGCGTGGTTCAAGCGCACCGGAAAGCGGGTGTTCCTGATGGCGCCGATCCACCACCACTTCGAGAAGAAGGGCTGGCGCGAGGAGACCATCGTGATCCGCTTCTGGATCATCTCGGTGATCCTGGCGCTGATCGGCCTCGCCACGCTGAAGCTGCGGTGAGGGCGATGGCGGCATTTGCGGCCCTGAGGCAGCGCGCCGCCCGGCTGCGCCGCCCCCCTCCCGGCCTCCCCCCGCAAGAGGGGGAGGAGCGC
The DNA here is from genome assembly GCA_964599185.1 of uncultured Rhodobacterales bacterium. GTDB lineage: Bacteria > Pseudomonadota > Alphaproteobacteria > Rhodobacterales > Rhodobacteraceae > Rubrimonas. The sequence goes on from CAZRFB010000171.1 coordinate 2,885, forward strand.
GGCGTCGGGCCGGGCGCCACGGCGACTCGGCCTCGCCCGCCGCAAGAGCGCCGCGACCGCCTCCCTTCGCCCCCTCTCCCCGCCGGGGAGAGGGTCGGGGTGAGGGGCGGCGCCGTATTCGCGGCCCGTCGAACCCTCACGCCTTGCACCGATGCCTCAGGGCGCCCTGCGGAGGCCGTCCGATGATCGCGGTGCGCGGCTTCGAGGGGCGGCGCGTCGGCGTGCTGGGCATGGGGCGCTCTGGCCTTGCGACGGCGCGGGCGCTGGCGGCGGGCGGGGCTGCGCCGGTGTGCTGGGACGACGGCGCGGCGGCGCGTTCGGCGGCGGCGGCGGCGGGCTTTACGGTCGAGGATCTGACGCGCGCGCAGGCCTGGGACGAGATGCGCGCGCTGATCGTCTCGCCCGGCGCGCCGCACCTCTACCCCGCGCCGCATCCCGCGCTGGAGGCCGCGTGGGCGGCGGGCGCCATCGTGGACAACGACATCGGGCTGTTCTTTCGCGCGCTGGGCATGACCGACGCGCAGGTGAAGGTGGTGGCGGTCACCGGCTCGAACGGCAAGTCCACCACCACGGCGCTGATCGCGCATCTGCTGCGCGCTTCGGGGCGCCCCGTCCAGATGGGCGGCAACATCGGGCGCGGCGTGCTCGACCTCGACCCGCCCGCCGACGGCGAGACCATCGTGCTGGAGCTGTCGAGCTATCAGCTTGATCTGGCGCGCGCGCTGGCGCCCGACGTGGCGGTGTTTCTCAACCTCTCGCCCGACCACCTTGACCGCCACGGCGGCGAGGGCGGCTATTTCGCCGCCAAGCGGCGGCTGTTCGAGCTGGGCGCGCCGGTCCGCGCGGTGATCGGCGTGGACGACCGCCACGGCCGCTTTCTCGCCGCCGCGTCGCGTGAGGACGTGACGACCGGCGATCCGGTGACCGAGATCTCGGCGGCGCGGCGCTTGCGCGGGCCGGGCTGGTCGGTGTCGATGAACAAGGGGTTTCTCACCGAATGGCGCGACGGGTCGCAGGGCGCGGCGCTGGACCTGCGCGCCGCCCCTGCGCTGGTCGGCGCGCACAACCACCAGAACGCCTGCGCGGCCTATGCGGCGGCGCGGGCGCTGGGGCTGGGGCCGAAGGCGATCGAGAAGGGGCTGCGCAGCTTCGCGGGGCTGGAGCACCGCTTGCAGAAGATCGCCGAGATCGGCGGCGTGGCCTTTGTCAACGACAGCAAGGCCACCAACGCCGACGCGGTGGAAAAGGCGCTGCTGGCCTATGACCGCGTGCGCTGGATCACGGGCGGCGTGCCCAAGGCGGGCGGCATCGCGCCGCTGAAGCCGCTGTTCGGGCGCGTGGCCAAGGCGTATCTGATCGGTCAGGCGGCGCGGGACTTCGCCGCGACGCTGGGCGACACGCCCCATGCGCTGTGCGGCGATCTGGCGGCGGCGGTGCGGCTGGCGGCGGCGGAGGCGCAGCCGGGCGAGGCGGTGCTGCTCAGCCCGGCCTGCGCCAGTTTCGACCAGTTCACCGATTTCGAGGCGCGCGGCCGCGCCTTCGCCGCGCTGGTGGCGCAGCTTGCGGGAGAACGCGCATGACCGAGATCGCCTTCGGCGGCGGCGCCCCGCGCCATGCCTCGGCGCCGCTCAACGACCCTTCGGTGCTGGGCCGCTGGTGGCGCAGCGTCGATCAGTGGAGCCTGTGGGCGGCGGGCGCGCTGTTCCTGATCGGGATGATCCTGGGGCTGGCCGCCTCGCCGCCGCTGGCCGAGAAGAACGGGCTGCCGCACTTCTACTATGTGATCCGGCAGGCGTTTTTCGGCGGCGTCGCCATGGCGGCGATGGTGGGGCTGTCGATGGCCACCCCGCGTCAGGTGCGCAGGCTGGCGAGCCTAGGCTTCGCGGTCTGCCTGGCGCTGGTGATGCTGCTGCCGGTGTTCGGCACCGATTTCGGCAAGGGCGCGGTGCGGTGGTATTCGCTGGGCTTCGGCTCGGTGCAGCCGTCGGAGTTCCTGAAACCCTTCTTCGCGGTGTTCGCCGCGTGGCTGTTGTCGGCCTCGGCGCAGGAGAACGGCCCGCCGGGGGCGCTGCTGTCGCTGCTGCTGGCGGCGCTGGTGGCGGGGATGCTGGCGCTGCAACCCGATTTCGGGCAGGCGACGCTGATCCTGGGCGCCTGGGGGATGATGTATTTCGTCGCCGGCGCGCCGGTGGCGCTGATTCTGATCCTGGGCGCGACGGTGGTGGGCGCCGGGGTCGCCGCCTATGAGTTCTCCAGCCATTTCGCCAGCCGCATCGACGCCTACCTCAGCGCCGAGGTGCAGCCGCTGACGCAGATGGGCTACGCCACCGACGCGATCCTGTCCGGCGGGCTGTTCGGCGTCGGCGTCGGCGAGGGCACGGTCAAGTGGAGCCTGCCCGACGCGCACACCGACTTCATCATCGCGGTCGCGGCCGAGGAATACGGGCTGGTGTTCTGCCTGATCATCATCGCGCTGTTCGCCGCCATCGTCGGCCGCTCGATCCTGCGGCTGTTGCGTGAGGGCGACGCGTTTGCGCGGCTGGCGGGCCTGGGGCTGGCGTCGCTGCTGGGGATGCAGGCGCTGGTCAACATGGGCGTGGCGATCCGCCTGCTGCCCGCCAAGGGCATGACGCTGCCGCTGATCTCCTACGGCGGCTCGTCGGTGGTGGCGACGGGCATCGGGCTGGGGATGCTGTTCGCGCTGACGCGCAGACGCCCGCAGGCGCAATTCGCCGAGCCCGATTTCCGGTGAGCGGCGGGGTGGCGGACGCGCCGCTGCTGGTGATCGCCGCCGGCGGCACCGGCGGGCACATGTTCCCCGCGCAGGCGCTGGCGCAGGAGATGCTGGCGCGCGGCTGGCGCGTGGCGCTGAGCACCGACGCGCGCGGCCTGCGCTATGCGGGCGGGTTTCCCGAGGCGGTGGAGCGGCGCGCGCTGGCGGCGGCGACCATGGCGCGCGGCGG
>CAZRFB010000172.1:0-4796 GCA_964599185.1 uncultured Rhodobacterales bacterium
CCCGACGACAGCCTGTCGCTGTATCAGGGCGCGCTGGCGCCGTGGTCGAAGTCGAAAACCCCGTATTTCCGCCAGACCATCGACGCCATCGCCGCGCACTACAAGTTCAAGGTGCAGACGAAATGGCGCGACCTGCCCGCCTTCGCCAAACAGGTGATGCTGCACGGCTCGGGCGACGAGGAGATCCGCTTTCGCTATGACGAGGGCGGCCGCGTCTATGAGGTGGCGCGCGCCTTCGAGGGCGTGATCCCCAACATGGAGCGGCGCTATCGCGAGACTGACTCAAGCTGGGTGCGCGAGGAGTTCGAGCGCTACCAGACCAACCGCGCCTGCGGCGCCTGCGGCGGCTATCGCCTCAAGGAGCAGGCGCTGGCGGTGAAGATCGGCGGCCTGCACATCGGCCAGGTGACCGAAATGCCGATCCGCGCGGCGTTGCGCTGGGTCGAGGGCGTGCCCGCCAGCCTGAGCAAGCAGAAGAACGAGATCGCCGCCGCGATCCTCAAGGAAATCCGCGAACGGCTTGGTTTCCTTGTCAATGTCGGGCTGGATTATCTGACCATGGCGCGCAACGCCGGCACCCTGTCGGGGGGCGAGAGCCAGCGCATCCGGCTGGCGAGCCAGATCGGCTCGGGCCTGACCGGCGTGCTCTATGTGCTGGACGAGCCCAGCATCGGCCTGCACCAGCGCGACAACGACCGCCTGCTGACCAGCCTCAAGGGCCTGCGCGACCAGGGCAACACCGTGCTGGTGGTCGAGCACGACGAGGAGGCGATCCGCGAGGCGGACTATGTGCTCGACATCGGCCCCGGCGCGGGCGTCCACGGCGGGCGGGTGATCGCCAGCGGAACCCCCGCCGACATCGCCGCCTGCGCGGACTCCGTCACCGGCGCCTATCTGCGCGGCGACCGTGAAGTGCCGATCCCTGCGGCGCGCCGCAAGGGCAACGGGCGCAGCGTCAAGGTGGTCGGCGCCACCGGCAACAACCTGACCGGCGTCACCGCGTCGATCCCGCTGGGAACCTTCACCTGCGTCACCGGCGTCTCCGGCGGCGGCAAGTCCACCTTCACCATCGAGACGCTCTACAAGACCGCCGCCATGCGCCTGAACGGCGCGCGCGAGAACCCCGCGCCCTGCGAGCGGATCGAGGGGCTGGAGCAGCTCGACAAGGTGATCGACATCGACCAGTCGCCGATCGGCCGCACGCCGCGCTCAAACCCCGCCACCTACACCGGCGCCTTCGGCCCGATCCGCGACTGGTTCGCCGGGCTGCCGGAGAGCAAGGCGCGCGGCTATCTGCCGGGGCGGTTCAGCTTCAACGTGAAGGGCGGGCGCTGCGAGGCGTGTCAGGGCGACGGCGTGATCAAGATCGAGATGCATTTTCTGCCCGACGTCTATGTCGAATGCGAGACCTGCAAGGGCAAACGCTATAACCGCGAGACTCTGGAGATTCACTACAAGGGCAAGAGCATCGCCGACGTTCTTGACATGACGGTAGAGGATGGCGCCACGTTCTTCGACGCCATCCCCGCGATCCGCGAGAAGATGGAGACGCTGCAGCGGGTGGGCCTCGGCTACATCAAGATCGGCCAGCAGGCGACCACGCTGTCGGGCGGCGAGGCGCAGCGGGTGAAGCTGTCAAAGGAACTCGCCCGCCGCGCCACCGGCCGCACCCTCTACATCCTCGACGAGCCGACCACGGGCCTGCACTTCGAGGACGTGAAGAAATTGATGGAGGTGCTGCATGAGCTGGTGGATCAGGGCAATTCGGTCGTGGTGATCGAGCACAACCTCGACGTGATCAAGACTGCCGACTGGCTGATCGACTTCGGCCCCGAGGGCGGCGACGGCGGCGGGCGGATCGTCGCCACCGGCACGCCCGAGGACGTGGCGGCCAACCCCGCCAGCCACACCGGGCGCTACCTGCGCCCGATCCTGGCGCGGCAGGGGCGCATCGCGGCGGAGTAGCGCGTCAGTCGCGGCGCAGCACGTCGATGATCACGCCGGTCGCGGCCGCCACCAGAAACACGTCGCGGTCGATCGAGACGTAATAGGCGCCGCGCGGCGGGCGCGGATAGCGCCGCTCGCGATGGTCCCGGATCACTGACACGCGGTCGCGCGGCGGACGCTCGCCCACGCGCCAGCCGCGCTTGAGGCCGCGCTCCCGCTCAACGACGCCGTCATGTCGGCGCCCGTCGTCTCGGCGCCACGCGTCGCTGAGCCAGTCGTCCCGGCGCCCGGCGTCACGGCGCCCGGCGTCACGGCGCAAGGCGTCGCTGCGCCAGTCGTCCCGGCGCCAGGCGTCGCTGCGCCATGCGTCGCTCCAGGCGTCGCGGCGGGCTTCGCGATAGCCGTCGCGCCTGCCTTGCCGATAGGCCTTTTGGGCATGTTTGCCGCCGTCATGGCCGCGTTTGGCGCAGCATTCGTGGCCGCCGCGCCGGTCATGTCGGGAATCCGCCTCGACCGGCGCGCCGACCAGCCCGATCATCAGGCTGGCGAGCGCGGCGAAGGCGATACGGTTCAGGCGTTTCATGATCTGCTCCGATAAGTTTCACTCATCAACGCCCGTCTTGTGGCGAAATCACGGCGTCGCGGTAGCGCGCGCCACTGGGCTCCCTCTCCAGCCGCAGCGTCTCGCGGCCCGGCTGGTTGCGGCTTTCGCGCGCATAGTCGCGCTCGGCGGGGTCGCCCCAGATGAAGCGCGGACCGTAGCTGAGAAACAGCCGGTCCCGGCGCGGCGGCGCGACGATCTCGCGGCGCTCCCGCGGATCCGGCGCCGCCGACCACGGGTCGGGCGCCAGCAGCGTCGGCGCGCCATAGACCTCCTGCGCCAGAGCGGGCGCCGCCACCCCCGCCAGCGCCGCAACGCCCGCACAGCCCACGACAGCCCGCATGATCGCCTTCATGATCGCCCTCCCTTGCCTGCGGGGCGCGCGCGCGCGCCCCGCATCAGAGATCGGCGCCGAAGCGGCGCGGCGCAAAGGGCGCGCAAGCAAAGGTGAAGCGACGCGCGACGCCAGACACGCGGGCGACACGCGGGCGACACGCGAGCGGCGTCGCGGCGCATATCCACTATTGCGCGCAACAGCGCCAGCGCGCAACTTAGTTGCCATAACGGCGCTGTTACAGGGAGAAAACAATGACGGTCACCGCAATTCTGAAACAGAAGGGCTCCACCAAGACCGTGACGATCCGCCCCGACGCGACCATGGCGGAGTGTGTGGCGATGCTGGCGCAGCACCGTATCGGCGCCCTGGTGGTGTCGCGCGACGGCGCCCACGTCGAAGGCATCGTCTCGGAGCGCGACGTGGTCAAGGTGCTGGCGGCGCATGGCGCGCTGTGCCTGACGCGCGCGGTCTCGACGGTGATGACCGGCGACGTGGAGGGCTGCGAAGCCGGCGACCGCGCGCTCGACATCCTGCACCGCATGACGCGCGGGCGGTTTCGCCACATGCCAGTTCTGGTTGACGGCGAACTGCACGCGCTGATCTCGATCGGCGACGTGGTGAAATACCGCATCTCGGAGATCGAGATGGAGCGCATGGCGCTGGAGGACATGATCCGCGGAACCTGACTGCGCTCCTGCGCGCCACAGCCTGCGCGCCGCCCTTGTGACCGCGCGTCGCAGCGGCGCCGCTTGACGCAGCGCGGCAAGCCCTGTTGCCTGCGCGACGCTACTTGCCTTGAGGGGGACAGGCGCGCGTGCGCATTGGATTGTATCCGGGAACGTTCGACCCGATCACGCTGGGCCATGGCGACGTGATCCGCCGCGCGGCGCGGCTGGTGGACAAGCTGGTGATCGGCGTGGCCATCAACCGCGACAAGGGGCCGCTGTTCAAGCTTGAGGAGCGGGTCGAGATGCTGGAGGAGGAGCTTGCGCCGCTGCGCGCGGCGGGCGCCGACGTCGAGGTGCGGCCGTTCGAGAACCTGCTGGTGCACTTCGCCGAGGATGTGGGCGCCGACATCATCGTGCGCGGCCTGCGCGCGATCTCGGATTTCGAATACGAATTCCAGATGGTCGGCATGAACCGCGCGCTCAACGACCGCATCGAGACCGTGTTCCTGATGGCCGACGCCAGCCACCAGGCGATCGCCTCGAAGCTGGTCAAGGAGATCGCGCGGCTGGGCGGCGACATCTCCTCCTTCGTCACGCCCGGCGTCGCGCTGCGGCTGCGCGCGAAATACGGGCTGGGCGATTGACCCGCGCGGCGCATCCGCGCTACCTCCCGCGCTCAATCTGACGGAGACGCACCCATGTTCACCCGCCGCTCGCTGAGCATCCACGCGGCCCTGTTCGCGGCTCTGCTGCCCTTAACCGTGATGGAGGCCGCCGCCGTGGAGATCAAGGATCCCGAAAACACCCTGCTGATGACGCTCAAGACCGGCGTCGTGACCATCGAACTGCTGCCCGACGTGGCGCCGAAGCACGTCGAGCGCGTCAAGACGCTGGCGCGTGAGGGCGCCTATGACGGCGTTGCATTCCACCGCGTCATCCCCGGCTTCATGGCGCAGACCGGCGACGTGGAGCACGGCAACACAACGAAGGGCTTCAACGCGCGGCGCGCGGGCACCGGCGGCTCGAAATATCCCGACCTGGCGGCGGAGTTCTCGAAGCTGCCGTTCGAGCGCGGCGTGCTGGGCATGGCGCGCAGCCAGAGCCCCAACAGCGCCAACAGCCAGTTCTTCATCACCTTCGAGGAATCCGGCTGGCTGAACGGGCAATACACCGTGTTCGGCCGGGTGATCGACGGCATGGCGCATGTGGACAACGTCAAGATGGGGTCCAAGGCCAACAACGG
>CAZRFB010000173.1:0-1767 GCA_964599185.1 uncultured Rhodobacterales bacterium
CTGAAAGTCGCTGAGCGCCTCCAGCAGGAACGCCTCGAACGGCTCATCGGTGCGGTCAAGCTCATCGATCAGCAGCACCGGCGGACCGCCCTCCTGCGGGCTCATCGCCTCCAGCAGCGGGCGGCGGGTGAGGAACCGCTCGGAGAACAGCTCCGAGGCCAGCGAGGCGCGGTCGCGGTCGCCGCCCGCCTCCGCCAGCCGGATCTCGATCATCTGCGCGGGAAAGTTCCACTCATAGACCGCCGAGGCCGCGTCCAGCCCCTCGTAGCATTGCAGCCGGATCAGCCGCCGCCCCAGCGCCGCCGCCAGCGCCTTGGCGATCTCGGTCTTGCCGACCCCCGCCTCGCCCTCCAGAAACAGCGGACGGCCCAGCTTGAGGGCGAGAAAGACCACGGTGGCGAGGTCGCGGCCGCAGACATAGCCGGCCTCCCCCAGCAGGGTCCGGGTGGCGTCGATGCCGGCGGGAAGGGCGATGGTCACGGGGGGCGCTCCTGCGATGTCGGGCGCGCAGTTGACGGCGCGGCGGGCGGGAAATCAACCCCGCCCGGATCCGCCCGCGCCGCCGGGCTGCAGCCGCGCCACCAGCGCGGCGCCGGTGTCGATGACGCCGCGCATCCGCTCCTCCAGCCGCGCCATGTCGGCCAGCGCGTGCTGGAAGCGGCCCGATTCCTCGCCCAGCCGCGCCAGTTCCTCAAACAGCGCCATGTTGGTGGCGATCTGGCGTTCGGCGGTGTCGATCACGGCGCGCAACCGCTCAAGCACGGCGGCGGGATCCTCGGCGCCCTCCGGCAGCGCGTCGCGCAGCCGCTCCACCGCCGCGCCCATCGCGTCGAACCACTCCGGCGACAGCAGCGGCTCTCGCCGCGCGTTCAGCATCGCCTGCCGCTCCAGCTTGTGCAGCCCGCCGACGAAGCCGTCGATGCGATCGCGCATGTCGCTCTGGATGCGCAGGATGTCGTCGTTGACCGCCACCACGCGGTGCAGCACGGCGTCAAGCTCGGCCACGACGCGGCTGATGCGGTCGAGAAACAGGTTCAGATCGCGCGCCAGCCCGCCGAATTCATCCGGCGAGCGCACGTCGGCCCGCGCGTCCAGCGATCCGAACGCCCGCGACAGGCCGCCGACCATGGCGCGCAACTGCATCAGCGGCGCCATCCGGCTGCGCAGCAGCAGAAACAGCAGCACCGAGTGCAGCACGATCTTGCCGACCGCCAGCACCGAGGTGATCTGCAACCCCTTGGTCCAGGCGTCGATCTCCCGCGACAGATAGTTGCGCACCGTCACCGCGCCCAGCACGTCGCCGATCTCGGCGGCGACATGGCAGGTCTGGCAGAACGCCTCGGCGCGGATCTCGACCGTGGCGCTGTTGTGGCGGCCCTCCGGCCAGGCGGCGACCATCATGCCGCGCGGGGTGAAGCCGAAACTCTGCTCGATCGAGGCGATGGTCACCGCGCTTGGCGCAATTTCAATGACATAGCCAAGGTCGCTGAAGTTTTCCTGCAAGATGGGATACAGCGTGCGCGCCGCCACCGGCCCGCCCTCGTTGAGCATGATCTGGCGCACATGCCCGGCCACCTCCTCCGCCACGTCGCGCGCCTGCGCCTGGCCGCGCGCCTTGAAGTCATAGACCACCATGGCCGCCTTCAGCGCGTATTCCGCCACCGTGACCAGCAGCAGGATCAGGAAGAAGTCGCGGATCATGGTGACGAGGAACGAGCGGTCGAAGCCGCCCAGCGCCGCGCCGGTCAGATCGCTCTCGCGCGCCAT
>CAZRFB010000174.1:0-4069 GCA_964599185.1 uncultured Rhodobacterales bacterium
CCTGTACCCCCGCCTCGGCCGCACCATGGAGTGGGACACCGCCGCCGGCCACGCCGTGCTGGCCGCCGCCGGCGGCGCGGTGGTGCGCTTCGACGACCACGCGCCGCTGCGCTACGGCAAGCCCGGCCGCGACAACCCGCACTTCATCGCCCACGGGCCGGGCGTGACGCTGCGCTGAAGGCGCAGGGGGCGGCGCTCAGATGTACGGACTGTCGATGTCGACGACCGTCCACGGCGAAAGCGGCGCGTCGATCTCGGCGAAGCCGTAGCTGACGGTTCTCGTCGACGGCGGGGCGATCACCGCGAGCGTCTCGGCTTCCTCGAACCGGCCCTCGCCATCGTTGCGGAAGGTCCGGACGGCGAGCTCTCCCTCCGCCGCGACCAGCACCAGCGCATCGGGGTCGCCGTCGCCGTCCATGTCCTCGAACCGCGGCGCGCCAGGCAGGGACTGTCCGCTGAAGACATGCGTGAAGCCCAGCTGCTCGGCCGTCGGCAGCGTTTTGATGCCGCCCTCGGTGGCGCGGTTCAGCCAGATATCCGTCCAGATATCCATTGTTGCGCCCAAGTATTCGAAGTGAACGAATGCGATGTCGCTCCGGCGATCGCCGTTGAAGTCCTCGACGGTATAGCGAGAATAATACTCCGTTATGTCTATGTCCGGCCCCAGGTCGCGCCAAAAGTACGACTTGTAATTGAACAGGCCCTGGCCGTCGCTGATATCTATCATGACGCCGAAGCCTCCGTCATTCGCCTCGAATACGACGTCCGGAAAGCTGTCGGCGTTGAAGTCCGGCGTCAGAACCTTCATGATCTCGTCCCGGGCCGATCCCTGAACACTGCCCCGGCTGAATGCGCCGGCGCCGTCGTTGAGCAGCAGGAAGATGGAGCCATCGCCCATATCGGGGGTGAGAAAATCGATGTCCCCGTCGAGGTCGATGTCGGTCGCCGTCAGGCTGGGGGCCGCGCTGTCGTTGAGAAAGAGACCGCTGTGCGGCGCGAACGCCCCGGCGCCGTCGTTCAGCGCGACGCCGAAAAAGGCCCCGCCGGAATACAGGGCGACCACGTCGAGGTCGCCATCCGCGTCGACATCGGCGAGCGCGGCCGCTGTGAACGGACCAAAGAAATCGCTGGCGATCGCGGCGTCGGCCGGCGGCAGTTCGAACACGCCCGACGGCGTGAAAACGCCGCTCCCGTCGTTCACCACCACCTCGAAGGACGTCGGACCGGCGGCGCGCACGAGATCGACGAACCCGTCCCCGTCGACGTCGCCGAGCGCGAAGACGCCCGAAATCGGCGTCGGCGGCCCAGCGGCGACCAGCGCGCCGTGACCATCGTTGCGAAACACGAACAGGTCGTGATCGGTCCTGATCAGCAGGTCCAGCTCCGGCGGCGGCGGGGTGGCGGCGGCGATCTCCAGCCAGTCGGTGCGCAGCGGCTCGCCGCCGTCGCGCTGGCCGACGAGTTCGATCGCATCGCCAGGGGCGAGGTCGAGGCCGGCGATCACGCGCTCGGCGCGGCTGTCGGGCGCGGCGATGGCGCCGCCGGGGTCGGCGTCCCAGGTCCAGGCGTCGACCTCGACGCCGTTCACCAGCACCCGCATGGCGCTCGCCCCGTCGCTTTCGTCGAAAAGGCCGATGGTCAGGTCGTAGCGACCGGCGGGGCCGGAGAACACGCCGCCCGCCGCGCTCGGGCCGTTCAGGCTCGCCTGCAGATAGGCCCCGCCCGAGCCGTTGACGGCCGCGCGGGTCTCGAAGCCCGCCGTCGCCAGCGCCTCGGCCTCGGTGCGGCCAAGGCCGATCGCCGACATTGCGGCGACCTCGATCCAGTCGGTGCGCAACGGCTCGCCGCCGTCGGCGGTCCCGGCGATCTCGATCACGTCGCCGGGCTTCAGCGCCACGCCGAACGCGCCGCGCTCGGCCCGTCCGCCCGGCGTCAGGATGGCGTCGCCGTAGACGCCGTCCCAGTCCCAGGCGTCCACGACTGCGCCGTTGACGCGGACCTCCATGCGGCTGGCGCCGTCGGTCTCGTCGAAATGCCCGACCGTGATCGCATAGACGCCCTCGGGCCCGTCGAACACGCCCGAGGCGCGGTTCCCGACCCCGAACGCCCCCTTGAGCAGCGCCCCGCCCGAGGCGTTGCGACTGGCGTCAACCGCGAACCCCGCGCCGACGTCCAGCGCCTCCGCCTCGGTGCGGCCGAGGCTGATGGCGGCGGCGCCGGACGGCGGCGGGGGCGACAACCAGCCTGCGTCCTCGGGCGAAGCCGCGACCACGAGCACGTCGTCGAAGCGCGCCTCGCTCTCCCAGATCGTGTGCAGGCCGAGCCCGCCGAAGGGCAGCGGGTTCGGGTCGGTCACGTCGAACAGCAGGTCGCCGTCGGCCCAGAGGCGAACCCGACCGCCCTCGACGGCGGCGATCAGCTCCGCGCCGTCCTCGGGCATGACGTAGGGCGTCTCGATCATCATCCGGTTCCACAGGTCGGGCGCGACGAAGCGGAACAGCTCGACCTGGTTACGGTCCGCCGAATCCCAGCCGGCCGATCCGTTGAAGTTGATGAAGTAGCCGCTGCCGTAATGCCCGCCCGAGCTGGTCTCGAAATCATCCGCCCTGAGCACCAGCGCGAAATTCTCCCACGGCGTCCCGTCCGCGAAATCGGCCTTGAGCCGGACCGAGTAGTCGGTCCAGGTCGGATCGGAATCGTTCAGGACAACGACGGCGTCACGCGGCCAGCCGTCCGTGTCCTGCATGTGCAGCCAGCCGTCCTTGATCGACGCCGAGGCCAGCTTGACTTCCCATGCCGACGAGAGCGCGCCCGAAAAATCGTCGGCGAACAGGACGCCGCCGGGCCCCTCGACGAAACGGTCGGAGAAGTCGGTCTTGGCTGCGTCCCAGATGATCAGGTCGTCGGTGACGAACTTGTCGAAGCCCTGGTGATCGGGTCCGACGCCGAGGATGATGTCGCTGGCGCCATAATAGGGCGTCGACAGATCCCAGACGCCCTGCGCTGCGCCGACGATGGCGCCGTCGCGATAGACTCGCACGGTGTCGGCGGAGCCGTCTATTCCCGCCACGTCCCAGGTGAGGGCGACGTGGAACGGCGTCCCCGGCGTCGCGACGAACTGGTGGGATTCGGGCGGCGTCGTGACCGTGACGTTGGGGTCGAAGTGGACGCGACCCTGCAGCCCCCGGCCGCTGACTTCGTCACCCCAGAACAGCGCGACGCTGTTGGTGAAGTCGAAATAGTTGTCGAAAAGATAGAAGACGCCGTATTCGTAGGCCACCGGATTGGGAACCTTCGGATTGATCCACATCTCCACCGTCCCGGCGTCGTTGAGGCCGTGAAGGATCTCGCCGGGAATCGCCACGTGCGGCCAGTCGTTCTGGCCTTCCAAAGCGGTGCGCACGTAGCCCGCGCCGTGCTGCGCCATCTCGAACGCGATGCCGTCGCCGACAATCGTTGCGCCGGACCCGATCTCACCGTGCATCAGGCTGTCGAGGTCGTCGAATGTGTTCCACAGGATTGGATTCATGGCCGCGCCTCCGCGATCCGCATGCGAACGCTCCACATGCCGCGGAAAACTATTGTTTTTATATAAAAATTTGCATTGATCCAGATCAATGACTATGAGGCATGATCGTGAACGCCATCACTGTTCAGCGCTCATAGCCGCGGCCCGACCCTATACCCAGGCGGCGGCGATCATGCGGTCGAGGTCGCTGCGGGTGGGCCTCCAGCCAAGTTCGGCCATGGCGGGCCGCCAAACACGGCCAGCGCCTTGTCGGCGCTTCTGGACAAGGTCTGGTCAGCGCCGATGATGAGATCGGGCAAACCATCGCCGTTTACGTCACTCGATGCGGTGATCGCCATGTAATTTATAGCATCGCGGATATTGCGATCAGAAGATCTACATAGTGGTTCTGTTCAAGACGCCGCATCGCCCCGCGCCCGATGCGTTGCGTTTCGGTCGCGCCCGGCGCGCCAGTTGCGCCGCGCCGCGGCATTGTGCTGGCGTCAGGACCGGCGACGCGGCTATCAACCTTGTGGTAGGAATGCGACGTTATGGCTCGCT
>CAZRFB010000175.1:0-1586 GCA_964599185.1 uncultured Rhodobacterales bacterium
CCCAGTCCGACTTCACCCACGCCGACGAACTGGGCGTGATGATCGCGGGCCGGTCATTCCCGCATCTGCTCTACCACTTCGTCATGGCCTACAGCCGCTGGGAGCATGTCGCCGTGGTCCTGGGCGGGGAAAGCTTCACGGCGCTGGCCGAGAACCTGCAGCAGGCGCTCTGGTCACTCGGCGGGGCGCCCAAGGAGCACCGCACCGACAGCCTCTCGGCCGCCTTCCGCAACCTGACCGCCGACCAGCGTGAGGACATCACCAGGCGCTATGACGCCTTCGTCGGCCACTACGGCATGGACGCCAGCCGCAACAACCGCGGCGAGGCTCACGAGAACGGCGCGGTGGAATCCCAGAACCGGCATCTCAAGAAAGCCATCGAACAGGCGCTGATCCTGCGCGGCGGCCGCGACTTCGCCTGCATCGAGGACTACCGGCGCTTCATCGACATCCTGGTCGCCCGACGCAACCGGCAACGGGCGGCTGCGGTTCAGGCGGAACAGGCGTATCTGAAGCCCCTGCCGCCCCGGCGCGCGACAGACTTCACCGAGATCGTGGCGCCTGTCACCCGCACCGGCGGCTTCCTGGTCAAGAGCATCTTCTACAGCGCGCCGTCGCAACTGATCGGGCAGCGCTTGCGGGTTCATCTCTACGACGATCGGCTCGAGGCTTTTCTCGGCGGCGCCCTGGTCGTCAGCCACACAAGGGCGCGCGGTCGCGGCGACGGCCATCGCGTGCATGTCATCAACTACCACCACGTCATCCATGCCCTGCGGCGCAAGCCACAAGCCCTGTGGGGTTCGATCTACCGCGACAGCCTGTTCCCCCGGACCGAATACGCCGCAGCCTGGAAGGTGCTGCAGCGGGATCTGCCGCGCCGCGACGCCTGTCGCCGCATGGTCGATCTGCTGTTCATCGCCCATGAGCAAGCCTGCGAGACGGAGTTGGCGCATCTGCTGGCGGCTGACATCGACGCAGGTCACGTGCCGGATCCCAAGACGCTGGCGTCACGGCTGACCCCGAGACACATGGCGTTGCCCAGGGATATCGCTGTCGCCCACCCGCCACTGGACAGCTTCGACGCTCTGCTGGGGGCCCGCGCATGACCTCCCGTGAGATCGACATCCACACGCTGCCCGGCATGTTGACCGCGCTGCGCCTGCCGAGCTTCCACAAGCTCTGGTTGGAAATCGCCGCGCGCGCCGATGCCGAAGGCTGGCCCGCCGCCCGCTTCCTCGCCGTTCTGGCGGAATATGAACTGGCCGAGCGCGACACGCGCCGCATCCGGCGCCATCTGAACGAGGCGCAACTGCCCGCCGGCAAGACACTGGCGACCTTCGACTTCAAGGCGCTGCCAACCCTGCCGCACGCCCGGGTCGAGGCTCTCGCGGCCGGCGACTGGCTGGAGGGCGGCGGCAACCTGATCGCCATCGGCAATTCCGGCACCGGAAAGACCCACATCCTGTGCGCCATCGGCCATGCCATGATCGAGGCCGGGCATCGAGTGTTCTACACCCGGACCAGTGATCTGGTGCAGCGACTTCAGGCCGCCCGTCGCGACCTCGTCCTGGAAGCCGCGCTGGCCA
>CAZRFB010000176.1:0-2663 GCA_964599185.1 uncultured Rhodobacterales bacterium
CGCCCAGGCTGCTTTCGCGCAACTGGCGCGCGCCTTGCCAGTCCACGTCGAACAGCACGTCCAGCCCCTGCTCCAGCCAGCGCTCCACCGGCGCGCGCGGCGTGCCGTAGCGGGCGCCGAACACGTCGGCGTGCTCCAGCAACTCGTGATCCTCGACCATGCGCGAAAAGCCCTCGGCGCTGACGAAGCGGTAGTCCACGCCCTCGGTCTCGTTCGCGCGCATCGGGCGGGTGGTCGCCGAGACCGAGAGCCGCAGCCCCAGCCCCGCGGCCAGCAGGCGGCGCGCCAGCGTCGTCTTGCCCGCGCCCGAAGGCGAGGACAGCACGAACAGCATGCCGCGCCTGGTGATCGAAGTTTTCATCGCAAAACGTGTTTCCGCCCTGACGGTGTCCGGGTCTGCTCCTGCGCAATCCCCGGCCCGAGCGCAAGCCCCGCCGCGAAGGGTGGGCGGCCGCGGCTCGCCATCACCGTTTGCTCGCTTTTCGCCTCAATTCTGCGTATTGTGGCTTGCACGGAGACGGCGGGTCTCTCCGCTATGAGGCTTTTGAAGGATTGGCACGAATTTTGCTGAAAATTATCCGAGAATATCCGGCGGTGGCCGGAATTTGGCGAAACTTTATGATAACGGGGCGCCAGTCAGATGTGGGTTGTGTCAGACGCGGATGAAAGACGGATCGTAGTGGGACATATGTCCGAAAATGGGACGGCCGCCTTGAGGCACCCCGACGCGGCGTCGCTGCACGAGATGTGGTCGATTCTGCGCGGACCGCGCCCGGCGCCGTTCCGCGCCGAGCTGGACGCCGAGCGAATCGGCGCCAAGGCGCCGTATCTGGCGATCTTCGAACATGTCGGCCCGTCCAACTTCCGGGTGCGCATCGCCGGAGACCGGCTGAACCGCTGGTTCGGGCTGGAGCTGCGCGGCATGAGCGTGCTGGCGATGGTCGAGGGACCGGCGCGCAACCACATGCAGGCGGCGCTCAACCGGGTGGTCGCCGATCCGTCGGTCGGCGTGGTGCGCGGGCGCGCGCGCGCGCTCGATGGGCGGGCGCAGCCGTTCGAGATGGTGCTGCTGCCGATGCGCAGCGACTTCGGGCGCGTCGATCGCGTGCTGGCGGGCCTGTGGATGCTCGACCAGACGGCGCCGGTGGCCTGCCCGTTCCTGCTGGACGCCGACGAAATCCATGTCTGCCCGATCGACGCGGGCGAAGCGCCGGTGACGATCACCGAGCCGTCGCACGACGGCGGCTTCGCCGAGGCGCCGGCGCCGTCGCCCGTCGCCGCGCCGCATGACCCTGCGGCGCCGCAGCGGCGTGGCGCGCGGGGGCATCTGCGGCTGGTGAAGAACTCCTGATCTGGATGCCGCGCCGTCAGGCGCGCGTGGCGTGATTCGCTGAACGCAAAAACGCCGCGCCCCAATGGGAGCGCGGCGTTTTTCTTCAGCGTGTCTGCGGGCGCGCGATCAGTGCGGCTGCGGCGCCAGCCCACCATCCTCGCCGCCGCGCGGCTTGGAGACCTTGGGCACCGCCGCCAGACGGCTCTTGCCCTCGTTCGACGGCGGCGCGCCGCCCGAGTCGTCGGAGCGGTCGAGCGGCTCGCCCGCGATCACCTGCGCGATCTCCTTGCCGGTCAGCGTCTCGTACTCCAGCAAGCCGCGCGCCAGCCGCTCCAGATCGTCGCGCTTCTCCGACAGGATGCGCTTGGCGGTGACATAGCCATCGTCGATCAGGCGGCGCACCTCGGCGTCGATCAGCTGCTGCGTCTCGGGCGCGACGTTGGAGCCGCCCTGCTGCACGCCCAGAAAGCTCTCGCGCTCGTTGGCGTAGTCGATGGCGCCCAGTTTTTCCGACATGCCGAACTGCGTCACCATGGCGCGGGCGATGCGCGTCACCTGCTGGATGTCCGACGCCGCGCCGTTGGTGACCTGCTCCTCGCCGAACACCAGCTCCTCCGCCACGCGCCCGCCCATCGCCATGGCGATCTTGGAGGTGAGCATCTGGCGGGTCTGGCTGAGGTGGTCGCGCTCCGGCAGGCTGAGAACCAGCCCCAGCGCGCGGCCGCGCGGGATGATGGTGGCCTTGTGGATCGGGTCGTGCGCCGGCACGTTCAGCCCCACGATGGCGTGGCCGGCCTCGTGGTAGGCGGTCAGCGACTTTTCCTTCTCGGTCATGATCATCGAGCGCCGCTCGGCGCCCATCATCACCTTGTCCTTGGACTTCTCGAAATCGTCCATGGTGACCATGCGCTTGCCCAGACGCGCCGCCATCAGCGCCGCCTCGTTCACCAGGTTGGCCAGATCGGCGCCGGAGAAACCCGGGCAGCCGCGCGCGATCACCTTGAGGTCCACGTTCGGCGCCAGCGGCACTTTTCGGGCGTGCACATGCAGGATCTTCTCCCGCCCGCCCACGTCGGGGTTGGCGACCGTCACCTGCCGGTCGAATCGGCCGGGGCGCAACAAGGCGGGGTCGAGCACGTCGGGGCGGTTGGTGGCGGCGATCAGGATCACGCCCTCGTTGGCCTCGAACCCGTCCATCTCGACCAGAAGCTGGTTCAGCGTCTGCTCGCGCTCATCGTTGCCGCCGCCATAGCCCGCGCCGCGATGGCGGCCCACGGCGTCGATCTCGTCGATGAACACGATGCAGGGCGCGTTCTTCTTGGCCTGCTCG
>CAZRFB010000177.1:0-3833 GCA_964599185.1 uncultured Rhodobacterales bacterium
AGGCTCACCTGCGCCGCGACCAGCGCCGCGATCGCGACGATGAACAGCGCCGCCGCCCAGCCGCTGAGCGCATAAAGCCCGTCAAGCATCCGTCGCATGATCTCTCTCCGGCCTTTCGCCACAAGCGCCCGCCGATCCCTAGTCTACGCCCGCCACCCTTCGCCCCCTCTCCCCCGCTCGGGGGGAGAGGGTTTGGGTGAGGGGGCGGCCGTCCGCCATCCTCCGTTCCCCCCTCCCCCCGCTCGGGGGGAGGGGGTGAGAGGGCGCCTACTTGCCGTAGGCCGACAGGATCGCCGCGCCGTTCTCGCCCGCCTGCGCCTTCCAGCCCTCCAGCATCGCGGCGCCGATCTCCTTCAGCCCCGCCATCAATTCGGGCGAGGGCGCGACCACCGTCATGCCCTTCTCCGCCAGCGCGGCGGTCTGGGTGGCGGTTTCGGCGCGGCTCATCTCCCAGCCGCGCGTCTCCGCCGCCGCCGCCGCCTTGAGCACCGCCGCCTGCGTCTCGGGCTTGAGCGCGTCGAAGGCGCGCTTGTTGACCACCACGATGTTCTTGGGCAGCCAGGCCTGGATGTCGGTGTAGTATTTCACATAATCCCACGCGCTCGACGTTACGCCGGTGGAGGGCGAAGTGATCATCGCCTCGACGCGGCCGGTCGAGAACGCCTGCGGGATGTCGGGAACCTCCACCTGCGTCGGCGCGGCGCCGGTGCGGGCGGCGAAGTCCTCCAGCGTGGCGTTGTAGGTGCGCAGCTTCACGCCCGCGAGGTCGCCCACGGCGTTGATCGGTTTGGTGGTGTAGAGGCTCTGCGGCGGCCACGGCACCGAGAACAGCGGCATCAGCCGCTGCTGCTCCAACAGCGCCGTCACCACCGGCTTCTGCGCCGCCCACAGGCGCGCGGCCTGCTCATAGTCGGTGGCGAGGAACGGCTGGCTGTCGGCGCCGAAGGCGGGGTTCTCGTTGGATAACAGCGACAGGAAGAACTCGCCGATCGGCGCCTGTCCGCTGCGCACCGCGTTCTTGATCTCGGGATGCTTGAACAGCGAGCCTGCGGGGTGAATTCTGATCGTCAGATCGCCATTGGTCGCCGCCGCGATCTCCTCGGCGAACTGCGCGATGTTTTTTGTGTGAAACTGCGCGTCAGGATAGGGCGTCGGCATGTCCCAGGTCTCGGCCTGCGCACTGAGCGCGAGGCAGGCCGCCGCAGCGGCGAGCGTCATGCGAAGCGACATCTCGGGGTCTCCCTGTTTGCGGCGTCGTTGCGCCAATCAGAAAACGTTGACGCTTTATCGACAAAATGACAACGTAAATCTTGCGTCGATCAGGGGCGCGCCGTTGGAGAGGCGAGCATGGCCGACCGCATCCTGCCGCTGGGCGACGCCGCCTTCACGCTGGAGCTTGACGCAAGGCCCGCGCCGGCGGTGACGGCGCGGCTGCTGGCGCTGGCGGCGGCGCTGGCCGGGCGGCCCGGCGTGGCCGATCTGGCCCCCGCTTTCCGCTCGCTGACCGTGCATCTCGACCCGCTGACCGCCGACCGCGCGGCGCTGGAGGCGGAGGCGCTGCGGCTGGCGGGGGCGGGCGACGCGCCGCCGGTCGCGGGCCGGGCGTGGCGCGCGCCGGTGTGCTTCGACGCGGATTTCGGCCCCGATCGGGCGGAGGTCGCCGCCGAGACCGGGCTTGCGCCGGATGCGGTGATCGCCCTGCTGACGGCGGCGCCGCTGACCGTGCTGGCGGTGGGCTTCCTGCCCGGCTTTCCGTTCTGCGGTCCGGTGCCTGACGCGCTGGCGCTGCCGCGCCGCAAGACGCCGCGCTTGCGTGTGCCGCCGGGGTCGCTGGCCATCGCCAACGGTTTCGCCGGGATCTATCCATGGGAAAGCCCCGGCGGCTGGCGCATCCTTGGCCATTGCCCGCTGCCGCTGTTTGACGCCCGCCGCGCCGCGCCCGCGCTGCTGGCGCCGGGCGATGCGCTGCGGCTCGACCCGGTGGACGCCGACGAACACGCACGGCTGCGGAAAGGCGTCGCGGCGGGCGAGATCGGCCCGGAAGCGTTTCTGGAGGACGCGGCGTGAGGGCGCTGGAAATCCTCGACCCCGGCCCGCGCGCCACGGTGCAGGACGCCGGGCGCCCCGGCTGGCGCAGCGCGGGCGTGCCGGTGTGCGGCGCGGCGGACAAGACGGCGTGGCGGCTGGCCTGCGGCCTGAGCGGCGCGGGAGGTGGCGCCGGAGAGGGCGCCGCCGCGATCGAGTTCGCCCTGCGCGGCCCTGTGCTGCGCGCCGTCGGCGGCGCGGTGCGCGTGGCGCTGGCGGGCGCGGCGGGGCGCATCGAAGGCGCCGACGGCGCCCTGCGCGCGCTGCCCGCCTTCGCTTCGGCGACGCTGGCCGAGGGCGAGACGCTGCGCGTCGGCGCGGTGGAGGCGGGCGCGTTCGGCTATCTGGCGGCGGACGCGGACTTCGATCTGCCCCTCGTGATGGGGTCGCGCGCCACCGATCTGCGCGCGGGCTTTGGCGGGCTGGAGGGACGCAGCCTTCGCAAGGGCGACCGGCTGGCGGTTCCCGGCCCGGCCCCGCGCGGCCCCGAGCGCGCGCTGACCCCGCCGCCGCCCGACGCGGGCCCGCTGCGGGTGATCCCCGGGCCGCAGGACGACCACTTCACGCCCGAGGCGCTGGCGCGCTTCACCGCCACAGACTGGCGGGTGAGCGCGGAGGTGGACCGCATGGGCGCCCGCCTGCAAGGCCCTGCGCTGACGCACGGCGCGCGCGGCGCCGACATCACCTCGGACGGGCTGACGGTGGGCGCGATCCAGGTTCCGGGCGACGGCCTGCCGATCATCCTCGGCCCCGACAGCCACACCATCGGCGGCTATCCCAAGATCGCGACCATCATCACCGCCGACCTCTCCCGCGCCGGTCAGCTCACGCCTGGCGCCTTGGTGCGGTTCCGGGCGGTGACGCTGGATCAGGCGCGCGCGGCGGCGGTCGCGGCGCGCGCGGCGCTCGACAAGGCGCTGGCCGCGATGCGCCCGTTCCATGGCGCGGGCGGAATGGATCTCGCGGCGCTGGCGAGCGGCAATCTCGTCAGCGGCATGATCGACGCGCAGGCGCCGCGCTTTCCGGGATCGCTGGAGGAGACGCCATGAAGATCGCGCTGAACGCCGACATGGGTGAGGGGTTCGGGCCGTGGCCGATGGGCGACGACGCCGGGCTGCTGGCCATCGTCAACACCGCCAACATCGCCTGCGGCGGCCACGCGGGCGACCCGATGACCATGCGCGCCACGGTGCGCGCGGCGAAGGCTGCGGGGGTGGAGATCGGCGCGCACCCCGGCTTTCCCGATCTTCAGGGCTTTGGACGGCGCGAGATGCGGCTGTCAGCGGCGGAGGTCGAGGCGCTGGTGATCGCGCAGACCGGCGCCATGCTGGGCATGGCGGCGGCGGAGGGCGCGCGGGTGGTCCATGTCAAGCCGCACGGCGCGCTCAACAACATGGCCTGCCGCGAGGACGCGCTGGCCGACGCCATCGCCCGCGCGGTCAAGGCGCTCGATCCGGCGCTTGTCCTGCTGGCGCCCGCGACCTCGGCGCTGTTTCGCGCCGGCGAACGCGCCGGTCTGCGCACGGCGGCGGAGATCTTCGCCGACCGCAGCTATACCGAAACCGGCGCGCTGACCCCGCGCAGCCAGCCGCACGCGATGATCCACGACCCCGCCGACAGCGTGGCGCAGATCCTGCGCTTCCTGCGCGCGGGCGGGCTCGTCGCACCCTCGGGCGCGGTGCTGGCGACGCCGCTGCATTCGGTCTGCGTCCACGGCGACGGCCCCAACGCCGCCGCCATCGCCGCAA
>CAZRFB010000178.1:0-4856 GCA_964599185.1 uncultured Rhodobacterales bacterium
CGCCGTCTAGCCGGTCTCGCCCGGCACAAGGCGCGTTGGCACGGCGATCACTTTTCGCCCCGGCTCCCCCTTCAGGCGCGCCACCAGCGCCTCTGCGGCGGCCTTGCCGACGGCATTGGCCGGCGCTGACGTCGTCGTCAGCCGTCGCGGCAGGATCGACGCCGCCTCCATGCCGCCCCATCCCGCGACGCCGATATCCTCCGGCGTCCGCAGGCCGCGCGCGCGGGCGTAAGCCAGGCCGCCGATCGCCATTTCGTCATTGTGGAAATAGACGACATCCAGCCCTGACTGGCGGCTCAGCAACGTCTCGAGCCCGTAATACCCGGCGTAGAAACCCGGCGCATCGTGCAGGATTTCGCGGGCGATCAAGGGGTGCCCGGCGCCGGCGAGGGCGGTCTCGAACCCCGCCAGCCGCGCGGCGCCCATCGCGTCGGCCCGCGCCAGAGCGCCGACATAGCCCGGCCGCCGCCGCCCGCGCCGGATCAGGAACTGCGCCATCTCGGCCCCGCAATCGAAATGCGAAAAGCCGACCGACATGTCGATCGGGCTGGGCGCAAGATCCCAGATCTCGACCACCGGCGAGGCCGCCTGACGCAGCAGCCCGACCGTTCCCGGCGTATGGCTGCGCCCGGTCAGGATCAGGCCCGCCGGACGCCAGCTGATCACCTGACGAACCCAGGCCTCCTCCTCCTCGGGTGAATGGCCGTTGGCCCCGATGATCAACTGATAGCCGAGACGGCGAAGCGCCCGGTCAGCCCCGTCCAGCACATGCCCGAACAGGCCCGACGTCAGCCTCGGCACGCACATGCCGACCAGCGTGCCGGCCTGATCCGACCCGAAGGCCGCCGCCAGCCGGTTCGGCACATAGCCCATCGTTTCGGCGACCCTGGCGACCTTGTCGCGGGTTTCCGCCGAAAAGCCGGTTCCGCCGCGCAGCACCCGGCTGACGGTCATCTTCGAGACCCCGGCGGCGCGGGCGATGTCTTGCAGACTGGCTTTCACGGCGTCGTCTCGCCTGTCGTCGCAGGTTGGCCTGTCGCAGGTTAGCCTTCGGCATGTGGCGCCGCCAACTGTCGCTTGACAGCGCGATAAACCTCGTTCTCTGATACGTTACCGGTAAACCTGACGCAAGAGCGGGCCAACCCGGCGACGACACAGACCGACGACACAGACCGACGACAGCGCAAGTCGGCGATAACACAGGGAGGGATTCGCCATGCGCCCGTTGCCCGGGGGCCTGTTCTTTGACCGCATCGTCAAGTCCTTTGGCGGCACGCAGGCGCTGAGGGGCGTGTCGCTGACGGTCGGCCGGGGCGAGATCGTGGCGCTGCTGGGGGAGAACGGCGCCGGCAAGTCCACCCTGATCAAGGTTCTGGGCGGCATCCACCGGCCCGACGAGGGCGGCGTCAGCATCGACGGCGCGCCCTACGCCCATGAAGCGGGCGGGGCGGGCGGGCGGCGGGTCGCCTTCATTCATCAGGATCTTGGCCTGATCGAGTGGATGAGCGTGGCCGAGAACATCGCGCTGGCGCTCGGCTATGTCCGCAAGGGCCGCAGGATCGACTGGGCCGCGACCGAGGCGGCGGCGGATGCGGCGCTGCGTCTGGTCGAGGCGGAATTCCCGGCGACGGCCCGCGTCTCCAGCCTGACGCGCACCCAGAAATCCCTGCTCGCCATCGCCCGCGCGCTGGCCGCCAGCTGCGATTTTCTGGTCCTCGACGAACCCACCGCCAGCCTGCCCGCCGATGAGGTGGAGCGGCTGTTCGCCGCGCTGCGCCCGCTGAAGGCGCGCGGCGTCGGGATGATCTATGTCAGCCATCGCCTCGACGAGATTTTCCGCATCGCCGACCGCGTGGCGGTGCTGCGCGACGGGCTGATGGTCGGCGTTCGCCCCATCGATCACACCACGCCCGATGAGCTGGTCAGCCTGATCGTGGGCCGCAAGGCGCGCCAGATCGCGCGGCCGCCGGTGCAGGACGGCCCGGCCATCCTCAGGGTCGAAGCCCTCGCGACCCCGGCGGTCGGGCCGGTCAGCCTTGACATCCGGCGGGGCGAGCTTTTGGGTCTGGCCGGTCTGCGGGGGGCGGGCCACGAAGACATCGGCCGCGCGCTGTTCGGCGTGATCCCCCACGCCGGGCGCGTCGCGCTGGATGGCCGGGCGCCGGACCTGCGCGCGCCCCAGGCGGCGATGCGGTCGGGCGTCGGCCTTGTCGCGCGCGACCGGATCGGGGAAAGCGTGGCCCCCGGCCTGTCGATCCGCGAGAACGTGTTCCTGAACCCTTCGGCGACCGGGCGGGGGATGCTGTCGGCGCTTTCCCACCGCCGCGAACAGGCGATGGCGCAGGCCATCGGGCGCCGCGTCGGCCTGTCGCCGAACGACCCGACGCTGGCGATCGAGGCGCTTTCAGGCGGCAACCAGCAAAAGGTGGTGGTCGGGCGCTGGCTGGATTCGGGCCGCAGGCTGCTGATCGCCGAAGACCCGACGGCGGGCGTCGATGTCGGGGCCAAGGCCGAAATCTACCATCTGCTCTACGAGGCGCTGGCCGGGGGCATGGGCGTTCTCGTCGTCTCGACCGATTTCGAGGAAATCGCCGCGATCTGTCACCGCGCCATCGTGTTCAGCCGGGGCCTGCCGGTCGCCGAACTGAGCGGCGTCGAACTGTCAACCGAGTCGCTGATCCAGGCCGCATCGGCCAGTGAAGCCGCCTGAGGACCTGTCATGCCTGGCATTGCATCCAACGCCGTCGAGCCGACCAGGGACGAATTGCGCGGCCTTTCGCCAGTGCGCAGGGCGCTGCGGCTGGCGCCGACCTATGGTCTTGTGATCCTGATGCTCGGCCTGATCGCGCTGTTCTCGATCCTGCTGCCCAACACCTTTCCGACCGTGCTGAACGTGCGCTCGATCCTCAGCGACAAGGCGATCATCGCCCTTCTGGCGCTGGCGGCGATGATCCCCATGGTGGCGGGCCGCATCGACCTGACCGTGGGCTACGGCATCGTGCTGTGGCATATTCTGGCGATCAGCCTGCAGACGCTCTACGGCCTGCCGTGGCCGGTGGCGGTCGTCATCGTGCTCGCGCTGGGCGTGGTCACCGGCGCGCTGAACGGTCTTCTCGTCGAAGTGGCGCGGATCGACAGTTTCATCGCGACCCTCGGCACCGGCACCGTGCTCTATGCGCTGGCGCTGTGGCACACGGGCGGGCGGCAGATGGTGGGGGTCCTGCCGGACGCCTTCTACGCCATCAACGGCGCCTTCGTTCTCGGCCTGCCGATCACCGCCTTCTATGTGCTGGCGGTCACGGTCACGCTGTGGATCGTCCTCGAATACACCCCCACGGGCCGCTACCTCTACGCCATCGGCGCCAACCAGCGCGCGGCTGAGCTGAACGGCATCCCGACGCGGAAATTCGTGATCGGCGCCTTCGTGTCATCCGGCTTTCTGACCGCGCTGGCCGGGGTGCTGCTGGCGTCGAAACTGCGCATCGGTCAGGCCTCGGTGGGGCTGGAGTTCCTGCTGCCCGCGCTTGTCGGCGCGTTCCTTGGCTCCACCACCATCAAGCCGGGCCGCGTCAACGTCTGGGGGACCATCGTTGGCGTGATGATCCTGGCGGTCGGGATTTCGGGCATCCAGCAGTTCGGCGGCAGCTTCTGGGTCGAACCGATGTTCAACGGCGCCACGCTGCTGATCGCGATCGGCATCGCCGGGTATGCGCAGCGGAAGAAGGGGGCGAAACCGACATGACCACCACAAAAACCGGGAGGATCGACATGCTGAGGAAAACCATGGTGAACGGGCTGCTTGCGGGCGCCATTCTGGCGGCTGCGGGACCGTTCGCCCTAGCGCAGGAGGCCTTCGACGGCCCGACCACCGGCCCCAGGGCCGCCGAGGGCAAGACGATCGTCGTGCTCGCGGGCGACATGAAGAACGGCGGCATCCTTGGCGTCACCACCGGGATCGAGGAAGCCGCCGCCAAGATCGGCTGGGCGGTGAAGGTGCTGGACGGCGCGGGTTCGGTGCAAGCCCGCGCGGCTGCGGTGGGGCAGGCGCTGGCGCTTGGCCCGGATGGCGTCGTGATCAACGGCTTCGACGCCGCCGAGCAGCAGGCCGCGCTGGAGGCCGTCACGGCGGCGGGCATCCCGATGGTGTCCTGGCATTCCGGCCCGAAGATCGGCTGCGACGCGCCCGGCGGCATCTTCGCCAACGTCTCGACCGATGCGATGGACGTGTCGGTCAAGGCGGCCGAATGGGCGTTGCAGGATGGCGGCGGCAAGCCCGGCGTCGTGATCTTCACCGACAGCACCTACACCATCGCCATCCTGAAGGCCGCCAAGCTGAAGGAGGTCATCGAGGCGGGCGGCGGCGCGGTCCTGCAATGGGTCGATACGCCGATTGCGGAAACCTCGGCGCGGATGGGGCCGCTGACGACCACGCTTCTGCAACGGCATGGCGCGGCCTGGACGCATTCGCTGGCGATCAACGACCTGTATTTCGACTTCATGGGCCCGTCGCTCGCCGCGGCGGGGATCGACGGCCGGGGCGCGCCGAAGGCGGGATCGGCGGGGGACGGGTCCGAGGCGGCGTTCCAGCGCATCCGTGCCGGCCAGTATCAGGCGGTGACGGTGGCCGAACCGCTGAACCTTCAGGGCTGGCAGCTGGTGGATGAGCTGAACCGCGCCGTCTCGGGCGCGCCGTGCTCGGGCTATGTCACCGCGCCCGCGCTGGTGACCGAGGCGGGCCTCGCCACCACCAAAGGCAACGCCTTCGACCCGGACAACGGCTATCGCGCGGCCTATGCCGCGATCTGGGGCAAGTAGAAACCGAACAAGGGCGCCGCAGCGGGCTGCGGCGCCCCCCC
>CAZRFB010000179.1:0-5858 GCA_964599185.1 uncultured Rhodobacterales bacterium
CAGATCACCGCCAGATCGGCGCGGGTGACGGCGAGGATGTCGCCGAACAGATAGCTCATCAGGTCGATGCGCACGCCCTGCAGGAACGACGCCGCCACCAGCCCCAGCGCCAGCGCCGAATGCGCCGCCACCCCCAGCAGCGTGTCGGCGGCGTAGGTTCTGCCCGAGGCGAACGAGATCAGCGCCGCCATCGCCAGCGCGGCGGCCAGCACGCCGCCGAACACCGGGGCCTCCGTCGCCAGCGCCAGCGCCACGCCCAGGATCGCGGCGTGCGCGGTGGCGTCGCCGAAATAGGCCATCCGCCGCCAGACCACGAAACAGCCCAGCGGCCCCGCCGCCGCCGCCGCGCCGACGCCCGCCAGCCCGGCGCGCACCAGAAAGTCGCCCAGCAGCGTCAAGGCGTATGCTCCATGGCGGGCGCGGCGTGGTCATGGTCGTCGCCGTGGTCATGGTCGTGGACGTGGCGATAGAGCGCCAGCGTCCCCTCGGCGCCCAGCCCGAACAGCGCGCGATAGGCCGGGGCGGCGGAGACGACCGTGGGCGCGCCCTCGCAGCAGACATGGCCGTTGAGGCACACCACCCGGTCGGACGCGCTCATCACCACGTGCAAGTCGTGGCTGACCATCACCACCGCGCAGCCGTCCTCGCGCCGCACCGCCTCGATCAGCTTGTAGAACGCCGCGACGCCGGGCTGGTCCAGCCCTTGGGTCGGCTCGTCCAGCGCCAGCAGGTCGGGCTTGCGCAGCAGGGCATGGGCCAGCATCGCGCGCTGGAACTGCCCGCCCGACAGCGCCGCCATCTGCCGCCCGCCGAGGGCCTCGATCCCCACGCGCGCCAGCGCCTGCGCGCGCGCCGCGCGGTCGCCGCCCGCAAGCCGCAGGAAGCGATCCACTGTCATCGGCATCGCGCGGTCCATCGCCAGCCGCTGCGGCACATAGCCGACGCGCAGGCCGCGCACCCGCGTCACCGTGCCCCGGTCAGGCGCCAGCGCGCCGATCAGCACCCGCAACAGCGTGGTCTTGCCCGAGCCGTTCGGCCCGACCACGGTCACGATCTCGCCGCGCGCGACGGTGAAGCGCACGTCGCGCAGCACAACCGCCCCGCCCAGCGTGACGCCGACGCCTTGCGCGGCAAGCAGCGGCTGGTTCACCCGATCTTCTCCTTGCAGCGGCGGCAATGGCCCTCGGCCTCGACCACCGCGCTCTCGATGGCGAAGCCAAGCCTGCGCGCCGAGGCGCCGAGGCCCTGCGCGGCGGCCTCGCCAGCGATCTCGGCCACCGCGCCGCAGTCGCGGCAGATCATGAAGGCGGCGGCGTGCGGGCCGCCGGGCATGGCGCAGGCGACATAGGCGTTCAGCTTTTCGATGCGATGCGCAAAGCCATGCGCCACCAGAAAATCCAGCGCGCGATAGGCGACGGGCGGCTGCGGCGCCGCCAGCCCCTCCGCCGCCAGCCGCTTGAGCACGTCATAGGCGCCCAGCGCCGCGTGCGCCTCCAGCAAGATCTCCAGCACCCGCGCCCGCAGCGGCGTCAGCCGCAACCCTTTCGCCGCGCAGGCGTCCTCAGCCGCCGCCAGCGCCTGCGCGCGGCATTGCGCGTGATCGTGGCGCGCGAAGGCGACCGCGTCGGGCTGCGGCGCATCGGAATGTGGCGCGCTATCGGTCGGCGCGTCGTCTGGCGGCGGATTTCCGGTCATCGCCTCTTGCTGTTATAAGATAACATATCTAGTCTCCATCCCCGAGCGATACACCCGGCGCGCAGGGCCTGCAAGGCGCGCTTCATGACAGACCGGAGACACCCCATGAGACGACTGACCCCGGCGGCGGCGATGATGCTTGCGCTTTCAGGAACGGCGATGGCGGCGCCGCAGGTGGCGACCGACATCGCGCCGGTTCACGCGCTGGCGGCGCGGGTGATGGCGGGCGTCGGCGCGCCGTCGCTGATCGTGCCGCCCGGCGCCTCGCCGCACGGCTATGCGCTGCGCCCCTCCGAGGCGGCGGCGCTTGAGCGGGCGGATGTGGTGTTCTGGGTCGGCGCGGCGCTGACGCCGTGGCTGGAAGGCGCCATCGACGCGCTCGCGGGCGACGCTGCGGCGGTCGAATTGCGCGACGCGCCCGGCGTCGCGCTGCTGCCGCTGCGCGAGGGCGCGACCTTCGCCCCGCATGAGCACGGCGGCGAGGACGATCACGACCACGCGGCGGAAGCGGCGGCGGTCGAGCACGACCACGAGCACGCGGCGGAGGCGGCGGCGCACGGCGGCGACCACGCCCACGACCACGCCGGGTTTGACGAACATCTCTGGCTCGACCCCGAGAACGCGAAGGCGTGGCTGAACGTGATGGCCGAAGCGCTTTCGGCCGCCGACCCCGCCAACGCGGCGATCTATGCCGCCAACGCGAGCGCGGGGCGGGCGGAGCTTGACGCGCTGTCCGCCGAGATCGCCGCGACGCTGGCGCCGGTTCAGGGGCGCCCGTTCGTGGTGTTTCACGACGCCTACCAGTATTTCGAGGCGCGGTTCGGCGTTCCGGCGGCCGGCGCGGTGACGCTGAGCGACGCCACGGCGCCCAGCGCGGCGCGGGTGGCCGAAATCCGCGCGGTTATGGAGCGGCTTGGCGCCGCCTGCGTGTTCGCCGAGCCGCAGTTCTCGACCGGCGTGGTGGACGTGATCGCCGAGGGGACCGGCGCCCGCGTCGGCGTGCTTGACCCGCTGGGCGCCGCGCTGCCGCCGGGGCCTGCGCTCTATGCCGATCTGCTGCGCGGGCTGGCCGGGGCGATGGCCGACTGCCTGGCGCCCAAGGCGTAACGGAGGCTGGCGCGCGCTAGCGCGGCAGGCGCAGCCGCGCGCTCAGGCCGCCCAGCGCGGCGCTTTCGCCCAAGGCAAGCGCGCCGCCGTGGCTGCGCGCGACCTCCGCGGCGATCGACAGGCCCAGCCCCACGCCGCCGCCGCGATCCTGATTGCGCGCGGCGTCCAGCCGGGTGAACGGGCGCAGCGCCGCCTCGCGCGCCTCGGGCGGGATGCCGGGGCCGTCGTCCTCGACGGTGAACTCGACCATGCGCGCCCCAAGGCGCACGCTCAGGCGCGTCTCGTCGCCGTAGGTCAGGGCGTTGTCGAGCAGGTTCTGCAGCGCGCGCCGCACGGCGCCCGCGCGCAGGGTGGCCAGTGGCGCCTCCGGCGTCTCGATCACGCCCGACACCGCAATCCTTGCGCCCCGTCTGCGCGCGCTCGCGGCGACATCCTCGGCCAGCGCCACGGGGTCGAGCGGCGCGGCTTCCTCGCCCGCCTCGCCGCGCGCGAAGGCGAGAAACCCCTCCAGCATCGTCTCCATCTCGGCCACGTCGCGCTGCAATTCTGCGACTTCCGGCGCGTCCTCCATCATCGCCAGCGCCAGCTTCATCCGTGTCAGCGGGCTGCGCAGGTCATGGCTCACGCCCGAAAGCATCTGGGTGCGGCTTTCGATCTGGCGTTCGATGCGGGCGCGCATCGCCAGAAACGCTGCGCCCGCGCGGCGCACCTCATCGGCGCCGCTGGGGTGGAACGCCACGCTGCGCCCCTTGCCGAAACCGTCCGCCGCCGCCGCAAGCTGCCGGATCGGGCGCACCTGATTGCGCAGGAAAACGGCGGCGATCGACACCAGCAGCACCGTCGAGGCCGCCATCCAGACAAAGATCTGGTGCGGATTGGCGGTGGTCAGCCGCCGCCGGTCAACCGTGGCGCGCAGCACGCCCTTGTCGGTCTGCACCTGCGCGGCGATCACGCGGCTGTCGCTGACCAGATCCAGCGCCAGCGGGCGGCGGACATGCGCCTTCAGCGTCTCCTCCACCGCGCCGCCGGTCACGTCATAGAACACGCGCAGCACTTCGGGCCCGACTGCGGCGCCCGGCGCCAGCGTCAGCCGGATGTCGAGCGGCCCGGCCAGACGCGCAAGCGCCTCCTGCGCGGCCACGGCGTCCGGCGCCTCCTCGACCACGGCGACCACATAGTTGATCTCATTGGCGATGGCGCTGGTCATCTGCTGGGTGACGCCGCTGTAATGGCGCTGGATCACGCCCACCGCGACGATCGCCTGCACCAGCACCACCGGCGCCGCGAGGATCAGCAGCGTGCGCCCGAACAGGCTTTTCGGCAGGTATCTCTTGAAGATCATGGCGCTCTCCGCAACAGTGCCGAAGGGTAGGGACGCGCGGCGCGCGCGGCAAGCAAGGGGCGCCATGGCTGACGATCCGTTCGACCGCGATCCCGCCGTCCTGCACGGGGTGGCCGAGGACGTGGCGCCCGGCGTGCGCCGGGTGGTGGCGCCCAATCCCTCGCCGATGACCTTCACCGGCACCGCAAGCTATCTGGTCGGGCGGGAGCGGATCGCGGTGATCGACCCCGGCCCGGACGATCCGCGCCACATCGCCGCCCTGCGCGTGGCCGCAGGCGTGGGGCGGGTGGTCGCGATCCTGGTGACGCACACCCACCTCGACCACAGTGCGGGCGCGACGGCGCTGAGCGCGGCGACCGGCGCGCCGAGCTACGCCTTCGGCCCGCATGGCGCCGGGATCGCGCCCAGGATGCAGGCGCTGAGCGCGGCCGACGCGGCGGCGGGCGGCGCGCTGGGCGGCGGCGAGGGCGCCGATCGCGGCTTTGCGCCGACCCACTGGCTGGGCGACGGCGGCACGGTCGAAAGCGACGAATGGCGCCTTGGCGCGCTCCACACGCCGGGGCATCTGTCCAACCACCTGTGCTTTGCGCTGGAGGGCGCGGGCGTGCTGTTCACCGGCGATCATGTGATGGGCTGGGCGACGTCGATGGTCTCGCCGCCCGACGGCGACATGGCGGCGTTCATGGCGTCGCTGGAGAAACTGGCGCGCCGCGACGACCGGCTGTATCTGCCCGGCCACGGGCGCCCGGTGCGCGACCCCGCCGCCATGGTCGCGTGGCAGATGGCGCACCGCCGCGCGCGCGAGGGGCAGATCCTCGACGCGCTGGCGCAAGGCTCCGCCGACCCCCACGCGCTGACCCGCGCGCTCTATGCCGATGTCGATCCGCGCCTGTGGCCCGCCGCCGCGCGCAGCGTGCTGGCGCATCTGCTGGCGCTGGAGGCGGGCGGTCGGGTGCAGGCCGAGGGGCCGCCGGGGCCGGCGGCGCGCTTCAGGCTGACCGGCTGAGCGCGGCGCCGGGCCGCTACAGTTTCAGCGCGGGGCCGCGCGGCGGCTGCGCGTCGAGCGCGGCCAGCAGGGCGGCGGCGACCGTGGCGCAGGGGGTGAGCGCGGCGCGGTCCTCACCGGGATAGAACCGCGCGCGCAGCGCGGTCGGCATCGGCGGCGGCAGGGCGCGCAGCACCGTGACCGGGGTGCGCGGCGTCTCCTGCGCCCAGGCCAGCCACCACGCGCGCGCGGCGGCCTTGCTGGCGGCGTAGGCGCCGAAATACGCCTCGCCAGCGCGGTCATCATCCATCAGAACCGCCTGCGAGGCGGGGCTGGCGCGCAGCAGCGGGTCGAGCACGCGGATCAGCCGCTGCGTGGCGCGGGCGTTCACCGCGAAGCTGCGGTCCACGTCCTTTTCGTCGGCGTGGCTGGCGGGGGCGCAGGGGGCGGCGTGGGCGGCGCAGTGCAGCCAGCGATCCAGCCTGCCCCAGCGCGCATGCAGCGCCGCGCCCAGCCGCGAAAGCCCCGCGTCGTCGGTGATGTCGAGCGGCACAAGGGTCGCGGCGCCGCCCGCCGCCCTGATCGCGTCGTCAAGCTCCTCCAGCGCGCCCACGGTGCGCGCCAGCGCCACCACATGCGCCCCGCGCGCGGCTTCGGCCAAGGCCAGCGCATGGCCAAGCCCGCGCGCGGCGCCGGTGATCAGGGTGACGGGGGAGGCGGCGTCTGACG
>CAZRFB010000180.1:0-5084 GCA_964599185.1 uncultured Rhodobacterales bacterium
TCCGCCACGTCGCGCGCCTGCGCCGGCGTCAGCATCACCGGGTTGCAGCCGCGCAGCAGCAGCGCCAGCCGCGCCGTCTCCTCAAGCTCCTCGATCGCATGGACCGCCGCCTCAAGGGTCTCGCCCGCCACCACCGGGCCATGATTGGCCAGCAGCACCGCCGCGCGCGCGCCCGCCAGCCCGCGCACCGCGTCGCCAATGGCGGGGTCGCCGGGGCGGAAGAACGGCAGCAGCTTGACCCGCCCCAGCCGCATCACCGAATAGGCGGTCAGCGGCGGCAGCGCGCAGTCGGGGTCGGTCTCCGGCAGCATCGACACCGCCACCGCATGGGTGGAGTGCAGATGCGCCACGGCGCCCGCCCCGGCGCGCGTGTCATAGAACGCGCTGTGCAGCGCCATCTCCTTGGTGGGCGCGTCGCCGCCGATCAGCCGCCCCTGCGCGTCCAGCCGCGACAGCCGGGCGGGGTCGAGCGCCCCCATGCTCGACCCCGTCGGCGTCACCAGCAGCCCGCCGTCCGGGGTGCGCGCCGAGATATTGCCCGAGGCGCCGCCGGTCAGCCCCCGCTCGAAGATCGACCGCGCCAGGCGGCAGATGTCCTCGCGCAGCCGCGTCTCCGCGCGCATCGTCTCAGACCCGCCTGCGCGCCGGGGCCTTCGCCCGGCCCGCGCCCGTCAGATCGGCTGTCTTCATCGCATTCTCCCGACGACGGCCACGCTCGCTTGACCTGCCTGGCGTCGAAGGCTATCGCAGCGGCGGTCGAGCCGGTAGCTCAGTTGGTAGAGCATTCGACTTTTAATCGAATGGTCGTGGGTTCGAGTCCCACCCGGCTCACCAGTCCCATCGCGCAACCGGCTGCCATGCGCGGCGTATCGCCGCGCGAAAGCGCCCGCGCGCTGGAACGGCGCGGCGGCGAACCAGGTGCGCGGGCGGGATGATCTCAAGAAACGCCTCGCGCGCGCCGGTCACGCGGGCATCAGCGCCTTGTGATGATCGGCGATCATCCGTCATTTGCATGATTGACCGCCGTAGCGTGATCTCGCACCACTGGAAGCGCGCCGGCGCAAAGCGGCGCGCGGGTAATGGTGAGGGACATGCCATGAAACGGATACTGTTCGGCGCCAGCGCAGCCGCGCTGCTGCTCGCGACACCCGGCCTCGCGCAAAGCAACGCCGAAGTGATGCGTCAGCTTCAGGCGATGCAGGCGCAGATCGAGGCCCTGAAGGCGGAAGTGGACAGCGCCAAGGCCGAGGCCGCCGCCGCAAGGACGCAATCCGCCGCCGCCGAGACCAAGGTGACCGCCGCCACCGCCGAGGGCGGCGCGCTCGTCTCCGGCGGCAAGACCGGCGTGCGCGTGTCGCTGTCGGGACAGGTCAACCGCGGCGTGCTGTTCACCGACGACGGCGACAGCACCGACGCATTCTTCGTGGACAACGACAACTCCTCGACCCGGATCCGCATTCTCGGCGAGGCGGACTACGACGAGAACACCACGATCGGCACCAACATCGAGGTGCAGTTCGAGTCGAACTCGACCGCAGATGTCAACCAGAACAGCAAGCGCAACGTCGGCAACGACAACTTTACCCAGCGCAAGCTGGAGCTCTACGTTGACAACAAGCAGCTCGGGCGCCTGACGCTGGGTCAGGGCGACACGGCGTCGAACGGCACCTCGGAACAGGACCTCTCCGGCACCACCGTGATCGGCTATTCCGGCGTCACCGACTTTGCGGGCGGCCTGTTCGTGCGCGACAGCAACACCAACGCGCTCACCGGACTCACGATCAACAAAGTCACCTCGAACCTCGACGGCCTGTCGCGCGACGACCGCATCCGCTACGACACGCCCAAGTTCAGCGGCTTCTCGCTCGCCACCTCGGCCGTTGCGGACGACCGCTATGATGTGGCGCTGTTCTACGGCGACCGGTTGGGCGATGTGGAAGTGCGCGGCGCCGTCTCCTACGCCAGCGCCAGCGCGTCGGGAACCGCGAACGCCTTCGACATCTTCAACGGCTCGGTCTCGGCCCTGCATGTGCCCAGCGGCGTGAGCGCCACCTTCGCCGCCGGCACGCGCGACACCGACAACCAGGACAACGACACCACGTTCTATTACGGCAAGCTCGGCTATCAGACCAATTTCTTCGATTTCGGCAAGACGGCGATCTCGGCGGATCTCTACTATGGCGAGGAGTTTGTCACGGCGGATGACGAAACCTTCTCTGTCGGCCTGCAACTGGTGCAGAACATCAAAAAGGTCGGCGCCGAGCTTTACGGCGGCTTCCGTCTGTATGATTATGACGACTCAGCCACCGACTATGAAACGCTTTATGGCGTCATGGTCGGCGCGCGGGTAAAGTTCTGAGCCGACGGGGAAACACGCCATGCGCAAGGCGCTTACGGGTCTCACGCTGGTCGCGGCGCTGGCGCTGGCCGCCTGTGGCAGGCCGGTCGATCCCGCCACCATCGGCGGGGCCGACGAGATCCCGCCGGGGCCGGGCCTGCTGACCGGGCCTTCCGGCGAGCTGTCGCACACCTTCTGAGGACGGCGGGCTGAAACCGACAGGCTGAAACTGGCGAGCCGCCGCGCGGCGGCTTGCCAACCGGCGATGCGCCGCCATATCCCCCGCCAGTACAGGAGGATTTGACGCCATGCACCGCCGCACGCTTCTCGCCCTGGGCGCGCTTGCGCTTGTCGCCCGCGCCGCCATGCCGCGCACCGCCCATGCGGGCGACGCCAGCGCGCACGACTTCGCCTTCACCGACATCGACGGCGCGCCGATGCCGCTCAGCCGCTATGCGGGCAAGGCGCTGCTGGTGGTCAACACCGCGTCGCGCTGCGGCTTCACCGGGCAATACGCCGGGCTGCAGAGCCTGTGGGAGGGCTATCGCGACAAGGGCCTGGTGGTGATCGGCGTGCCGTCCGACGCCTATAATCAGGAGCTGTCGAACGATGCGGCGGTCAAGGACTTTTGCGAGACCAATTACAGCGTCGATTTCCCGATGACCGAAATCACCGAGATCAACGGACCGCGCGCGCACCCGTTCTACGCCTGGGCCGCGCAGGCGCTGGGGCCGTCGAATGCGCCGCGCTGGAACTTCCACAAGTATCTGATCGACGGCGAGGGCCGCGCCGTGGCGGCGTTCGGCACCGGCGTCGAGCCGATGTCGGCCAAAGTGCTGAGCGCGGTCGACAAGGTGCTGACCAAGGCGTCTCCCGCCGCCTGACGCCGAAGGCGTCTCCCGCCGCCCGACGCCGAAGGCGTCTCGCGCCGCGCAACGCCTCAGACGCCGATCCGCGCCGCCAGCCGGGCGCGCGCGGGCGGCGCCGCCTCAAGGCCGAAGGCGGGGGCCGCCCAGCGGTCGAGAAACCACCCCGTCAGCCGCAGCGCCGCCGCCAGATCGCCGGGCGCCGCCGCCCCCTCCCCCAGCAGGAACGGCGGCAGCGCCAGCAGCCGGTCGGCGTAGGGCGCGCCCGCCGCCGCGCTCACCGCGCGGCCGGTGCGCGGCGAGACCCAGACCAGCGCCCCGGTCGCCCCGGTCGCGGCGCAGGCGGACAGGTCCAGCCCGAAACCCAGCGTCGCGAGCAGGTCAAGCTCCCACCGCGCATAGGCCGCGCCCCAGCCGGGGCCTGCGGCCAGCGCGTCCATCAGCGCCACGCTGCGCGCGTAGAGCTCGGCGCACGGCTCGCGCTCAGGCAGGAACGCGCAGAGCAGCGCCGCCGCCGAGGACAGCGCCGCCAGCGCGCAGGCGTCGGCCATGATCGCCCCGGCGCGGTCGCGCAGCGGCTCGACGCGCACCGTTCCAAGATGGTCGGCCAGCCGCGCGCGCCACTCAAGCGCGATCTGCGTTCCGGGCTGAAGCTGCGCCATCCTGCGCCCGCCGCCGCCCTTCACCACGCCTGCGTGGCGGCCATGCGCCGCCGTCAGCGCCTCGATGATCGCGTCCGCCTCGCCATGGCGGCGCGCCGCCAGCAGCACGCCCTCGTCGCGCCATTCGATCACAGCGCGGCGCGCACCGCCGCCGCGCGCGGGATCGGCGCCACCGCGCCATAGCCGGTGGTCGAGAGCGCGGCGGCGACGGCGGCGTAGCGCGCGGCGGCGGCGGGCGCGTCGCCCGCCAGCAGCCGCGCCAGAAAAGCGCCGTCGAAACAGTCGCCCGCGCCGGTGGCGTCGATCGGCGTGACGGGATGCGGCGCGATCGCCGCCACGCCGCCCTCCCACGCCACCCTCGCGCCCTGCGCGCCCATCTTCAGCGCCACCACCGAGGCGCCCTGCGCCCGGCACCAGGCGACCTGCGCCTGCGCGTCGTCCGTGCCGATCAGCGCCGTCACATCGTCGCGGCTGGGCAGGGCGATGTCGGTCAGCGACAGCGCCTGCGCGATCACCGCCGTGGCGCGGTCCAGCCCCCACAGTTTCAGCCGCAGGTTGGTGTCGAACGACACCCTTACCCCCGCCTCGCGCGCCGCGCGCATCGCCGCGAACCCGGCGTCGCAGGCGCTGTCGCTGATGGCGAGGCTGATCGCGCTGAGGTGCAGGATGCGCGCGGCGGCGATGGCATGAAGCGGCAGATCCTCCACCCGCGTCAGGCTGGCCGCCGAGCCCTTGCGCGCGAAGTCGAAGCGGTGGCCGTCGCCGCCGTGGGTGACGAAATAGACCCCGGTCGGCGCGTCGGCGCGGCGGCGCACATGGCTCGCGTCCACCCCCTCCGACGCCCACAGATCGGCGATCAGCCCGCCGTGGCCGTCGAGCCCCAGCGCCGAGAGCATCCCCGCATCCGCGCCCTGCCGCGCCGCCGCGAGGGCGACGTTGGAGACGTCGCCGCCGAAGCCGCGCAGGAACACCGCCCCATCGGTCTGGTTGTATTCCACCATCGGCTCGCCATAGCACAAAAGCGCGGCCATCGCGGTCACGCCACCGGCGAGATCAGCGGCTGGCCCGCGAAATGCGCCGCCAGATTGCGCACCACCACATCGCCCATCGCCCAGCGGGTGTGATGCGTCGCGCTGCCGACATGCGGCGCCAGCACCACGTTCTCCATCGTCAAAAGCGCCTCGGGCACGTTCGGCTCATCGGCGAACACGTCCAGCG
>CAZRFB010000181.1:0-10707 GCA_964599185.1 uncultured Rhodobacterales bacterium
GGCGGCGTGCTGGGCCGTCCGCTGGAGGCCGTGGTGGTCGATCCGGCGTCGGACTGGCCGCTGTTCGCCGAGAAGGCGCGCGAACTGGTGCAGGTGGCGGGCGCCGACGTGGTGTTCGGCTGCTGGACCTCGGTCAGCCGCAAGTCGGTGCTGCCGGTGTTCGAGGAGTTGAACTCGATCCTGTTCTACCCGGTCCAGTATGAGGGCGAGGAGAGCCAGCGCAACGTGTTCTACACCGGCGCCGCGCCGAACCAGCAGGCGATCCCCGCCGTGGACTATCTGATGAACGAAGAAGGCGTCGAGCGCTGGGTGCTGGCCGGCACCGATTACGTCTATCCGCGCACCACCAACAAGATCCTTGAGGCGTATCTCCAGTCCAAGGGCGTCGCGCCCGAGGATATTCTGGTGAACTACACGCCGTTCGGCCACAGCGACTGGCAGACCATCGTCTCCGACATCAAGGCGTTCGGCTCGGCGGGCAAGAAGACCGCGGTGGTCAGCACGATCAATGGCGACGCCAACGTGCCGTTCTACAAGGAGCTCGCCAACCAGGGGATCAAGGCGGAGGACATCCCCGTGGTCGCCTTCTCGGTGGGCGAGGAGGAACTGGCGGGTCTCGACACCACGCCGCTGGTCGGCCACCTCGCGGCGTGGAACTATTTCATGTCCGGCGACACGCCGGAGAACGCCGCCTTCATCGAGACCTGGCAGAAGTTCATCGGCTCAGAGTCGCGCGTCACCAACGACCCGATGGAGGCGCATTACATCGGCTTCAACATGTGGGTGAAGGCGGTCGAGGCGGCTGGAACCACCGACACGGACGCGGTGATCGACGCGATGATCGGCGTCGCCGTGCCCAACCTCTCGGGCGGCTTCTCGGCGATGATGCCCAACCACCACATCACCAAGCCGGTGCTGGTGGGCGAGATCCAGGGCGACGGGCAGTTCGAGACGGTGTGGCAGACCTCCGGCCTCGTGCCGGGCGACGCATGGTCGGATTACCTGCCCGACAGCGCGCCGCTGATCGCCGACTGGCGCAAGCCGATGTCGTGCGGCAACTTCAACACCGCCACGGGGCAGTGCGGCGGCATGAACCAGTAAGCGTTGCGTTGAGCGCGGGGGGCCGGGCGGCGTGCTGTTGCGCCCGGCCCCCTTGTTTCTCCCCTGCACAGGATCGCCGCCATGCTCCGCGCCCTGATCGTCTGCGTCGCGTTGCTGGCGCCGCTTTTCGCGGCAGCCCAGACGGCGAAAGCTGATACGCTGGAAAGCCTTGCGCCGCGTCTGGCGGCGGGCAGCTTCAACGACCGCGCCGCCGTGGTCGAACAGATCGCCGCCACCGGCGACCCGCGCGCCGCCGCGCTGCTGGAGGCGCTGCTGGCGGGCGATCTTCAGGCGCTGAAAGCCGACGGGCGGCTGGCGCGCGTCTCGGACGGCGCCGCCTTCGACGCGCTGAGCGGCGAGAGCCTCGGGGCGCTGGCGCGTGGCGCCGGTGAGCGCATCCGCGTCAACAACGCCGTGCGCCGCGCCGTCAGCGCCGCGCTGGGGGCGCTGGGCCTGCGCGACGCCGACCCCGCCCGCCGCATCGCCGCCGCCAGCGCGGTTTTCACCAGCCGCGACGCCGCCCAGCTCGGACCGCTTGACGCCGCTTTGGCGGCGGAGACCGACGCCCGCGCGCGCCGCGCGCTGGAGCAGGCGCGCGCCTCAGTTGTTCTGGCGACCGACGCCAGCCCCGCCGACAAGATCGCCGCGCTCGACGTGCTGATCGCGCGCGGCGACCGCGATGCGCTGTCGCTGGCGACGGCGGCGCTGGCCGACCGCTCGCCGCAGGTCGCCGCTGCGGCGGAGGACGCGCGGGCCGCCATCGAGCGCGCGCAGGCGCTATGGGATGCGGCGCGCAACGTGTGGTTCGGCCTGTCGCTCGGCTCGGTGCTGATGCTGGCGGCGATCGGGCTGGCGATCACCTTTGGGGTGATGGGCGTCATCAACATGGCGCATGGCGAGCTGGTGATGCTGGGCGCCTACTCGGCCTATGCGGTGCAGCAGGGGCTGGCGGCGTTCGCGCCGGGGCTGATGGAGTGGTCGCTGGCGCTGGCGTTGCCGATCGCGTTTCTGGTGGCGGGCGCCGTAGGTGTGGCCATCGAGCGCGGCGTGGTGCGCTGGCTCTACGGCCGCCCGCTGGAGACGCTGCTGGCCACCTGGGGCGTGTCGCTGATCCTGCAACAGGCGGTGCGCAGCCTGTTCGGGCCGACCAACAAGGCGGTGATCACGCCGCAATGGATGTCGGGCGCGTTCGAGGTCGGCCAGCTCACCATCACCTATAACCGCTTCTTCATCGTGATTTTCGCGCTGGCGGTGTTCTTCGCGCTGATGCTGCTGCTGCGGCGCACGCCGATGGGCCTGCAGATGCGCGCCGTCACCCAGAACCGGCGCATGGCCGACGCGATGGGGGTGCGCACCGGCTGGGTCGATGCCATGACCTTCGGCCTCGGCGCCGGGATCGCCGGGATCGCGGGCGTCGCGCTCAGCCAGATCGACAACGTGTCGCCCAATCTGGGGCAGGGCTATATCGTGGACAGCTTCATGGTGGTGGTGTTCGGCGGCGTCGGCAACCTGTGGGGCGCGCTGGCGGGCGCGTTCACGCTGGGGGTGGCCAACAAGTTCCTTGAGCCTTTCGCGGGCGCGGTGCTGGCGAAGATCCTGGTGCTGGTGTTCATCATCCTGTTCATACAGAAGCGCCCGCGCGGCCTGTTCGCGCTCAAGGGCCGGTCGGTGGAGGCGTGAGCATGATCGACGCCCGCGCCGCCGTCTTTCTCGGCCTGCTGTTCGCCGCCGCGGTCGCCGTGCCGCTTATGAGCCTGATGGCCGCGCCTGGCTCGGGGCTGCACCTGCCCAGCTATGCGGTGTCGCTGTTTGGCAAGTATCTCACCTACGCGCTGCTGGCGCTGAGCGTTGATCTGATCTGGGGCTATGCGGGCATCCTGTCGCTGGGCCATGGCGCGTTCTTCGCGCTGGGCGGCTATGCGATGGGGATGCACCTGATGCGCGAGATCGGCGACCGGGGGGTGTACGCCAACCCCGATCTGCCCGACTTCATGGTGTTTCTGAACTGGGGCGAACTGCCGTGGTTCTGGCTGGGCTTTGACATGTTCTGGTTCGCCGTGGTGATGGCGATGGTCGCGCCCGGTCTGCTGGCCTTCGTATTCGGCTGGTTCGCGTTCCGCAGCCGCGTCACCGGCGTGTATTTCTCGATCATCACCCAGGCGATGACTTATGCGCTGCTGCTGGCGTTCTTTCGCAACGAGATGGGTTTTGGCGGCAACAACGGGCTGACCGACTTCAAGGACATTCTCGGCTACAGCCTGCAATCCGACGCCACCCGCGCCGGGCTGTTCGTCGCCTCGGCGCTGGCGCTGGGCGGCGGCTATGCGCTGTGCCGCGCGATCACCCGCTCGCGCGCGGGCAAGGTGCTGATCGGGGTGCGCGACGCGGAAAGCCGCACGCGGTTTCTCGGCTACCGCGTCGAGCGCTACAAGCTGTTCGTGTTCTGCGTCTCGGC
The DNA here is from genome assembly GCA_964599185.1 of uncultured Rhodobacterales bacterium. Lineage (GTDB taxonomy): Bacteria > Pseudomonadota > Alphaproteobacteria > Rhodobacterales > Rhodobacteraceae > Rubrimonas. The sequence goes on from CAZRFB010000181.1 coordinate 3,557, forward strand.
GATGCTGGCGGGGGTGGCGGGGGCGCTGTATGTGCCGCAGGTCGGCATCATCAACCCGTCGGAGTTCTCACCCGCGTCCTCGATCGAGATCGTGATCTGGGTGGCGGTGGGCGGGCGCGGCACGCTGGCGGGCGCGGCGCTGGGGGCGCTGATCGTCAACGCCTTCAAGACGCTGTTCACCGGCTGGTTTCCCGAGATGTGGCTGTTCGCGCTGGGCGCGCTGTTCATCGGCGTGACGCTGTTCCTGCCCAGGGGCGTGCTGGGCGCGCTGGAGGCGCTGCGTCGGCCCCGGCGCGGCGGCGCGCCTGCGGCGCAGGCGGCGGAGGCGCGGCGATGACCATCACGGCGGCGAACTCGATCCTCTATCTCGACGACGTGCATGTGGCCTTCGACGGCTTCAAGGCGATCAACGGGCTGTCGCTGGTGCTGGGCCCTGGCGAGATGCGCGCGATCATCGGCCCCAACGGCGCCGGCAAGACGACGATGATGGACATCATCACCGGCAAGACCCGCCCCGACCGCGGCGACGTGCTGTTCGCGGGCGAGGTGGACCTCACGCAGCAGGACGAAGCCTCGATCGCGCGGCTGGGCATCGGGCGAAAATTCCAGAAGCCCACGGTGTTCGAGACCCAGAGCGTCGAGGACAACCTGCTGCTGGCGCTGAAAGGTCCGCGCGACGTGTTCGCTACGCTGTTCGCGCGCGGCCGGGCGGAGGAGCGCGCGCGCATCGACACGCTGCTGGCGCTGATCCGGCTGGAGGGGCGCCGCCGCGACCTCGCCGCCGACCTCAGCCACGGCCAGAAGCAATGGCTGGAGATCGGGATGCTGCTGGCGCAGGATCCGAAGGTTCTGCTGGTGGACGAGCCTGCGGCGGGGATGACCGACGCCGAGACCATGCAGACCGCCGAGCTGCTGCGCGCGGTTGCGGGCGCGCATTCGGTGGTGGTGGTCGAGCACGACATGGCCTTCGTGCGCGCGCTGGATGTGAAGGTGACGGTGCTGCATCAGGGCGCGGTGCTGGCCGAAGGCTCCATCGACCACGTCAGCGCGGTGCCGGAGGTGGTGGATGTCTATCTTGGCCGCTGAGCGGGGGCGCGCGCGATGCTGAGCGTGGAGGCCATCGACCTGCACTATGGCGCCGCGCAGGCGCTGCGCGGCGTCAGCATCGCGGCGAAGCCCGGCGAGGTGACCTGCGTGCTGGGCCGCAACGGCGTCGGCAAGACTTCGCTGCTGCGCGCCATCATCGGTCATCAGCCGATCAGCCGGGGCGCGATCCGCTGGGAGGGCGCGAAGCTGGACGGCCTGCCGCCCCACGCCCGCGCCCGGCGCGGTCTGGCGGTGGTGCCGCAGGGCCGCGAGATATTCCCGCTGCTGACCGTGCGCGAAAACCTTGAGACCGGCTTCGCCCCCCTGCCCCGCCGCGAGCGCGCCATCCCGCAGGAGGTGTTCGAGCTGTTCCCGGTGCTGCGCGAGATGCTGGGGCGGCGCGGCGGCGATCTTTCCGGCGGCCAGCAGCAGCAACTCGCCATCGGCCGCGCGCTGGTGACGCGCCCGCGCCTGCTGACGCTCGACGAGCCGACCGAGGGCATCCAGCCCAGCATCATCAAGGACATCGGCCGCGCCATCGCCTATCTGCGGTCACGCGGCGACATGGCGATCGTGCTGGTGGAGCAGTATTTCGACTTCGCCCGCGAACTGGCCGACCGGTTCTATGTGCTCGACCGGGGCGAAGTGGCGGCTGAGGGCGGGCGCGCCGACCTCGACAGCCCGGCGGTGCGCAAGCTGCTGACGGTGTGAGGCGGCGTTGCCGAGCGGACACGAAAAACCCCGACGTTCCGGGTGTGGAGCGACGGGGCTGATTTTTTCATTCAGGCGCGGCGAGCGCCCGTCTGCCAGAAGCGCCGATCAGAGGACCTGCAGCGCCCCCGCCGAGGCGCGGCCGTCGCGGCCCGTCTCCAGTTCATAGGACACGGCCTGACCGTCGTTCAGCGTGCGCAGACCGGCGCGCTCGACCGCCGAAATGTGCACGAACACGTCCTTGCCGCCGTCCTTGGGCTCGATGAAGCCAAAACCCTTGGTCGCATTGAACCATTTCACAGTGCCCTGAGGCATCTGGAGTCTCCCGTCTCGATCACCGCCCGCAGGATGCGGCGGCTGTGGCGCAGTCGGTAGATATCGAAGACTGCAGCCGTCGCGACGTGAGCAGTTCAATAGCATAGCAACTCGCCAAGCCTAAATACACCGAAACGCCCCTGCTCGCAAGAACAAGCAGCGGCTCAGCCCTGCGCCTTGCGCTTGAGCCGCCAGCGGTGAAGCACAGGCTCGGTATAGCCCGACGGCTGGACCCGGCCCTGAAAGACCAGATCGCAGGCGGCTTTGAACGCCGCGCCGTCAAAGCCGGGCGCCATGGGCGCATAGGCCGGATCGCCCGCGTTCTGCGCGTCCACCTTTTCGGCCATGCGGCGCATCGCGGCCATGACCTCGGCCTCGCTGACGACGCCGTGATGCAGCCAGTTGGCGAGATGCTGCGAGGAGATGCGGCAGGTCGCGCGGTCCTCCATCAGGGCGACATCGTGGATGTCGGGCACTTTCGAGCAGCCCACGCCCTGGTCGATCCAGCGCACCACATAGCCCAGAATCCCTTGCGCGTTGTTCTCGATCTCGGCGCGCACCTCGTCCTCCGACCAGTTGGGCCGGTCGGCGAGCGGGATTTGCAGCAGCTCGTCGCGGCTGGCGCGCGGGCCGCCCGCCGCGATCGCGTCCTGCCGGGCGGCGACATCGACGCGCAGGTAATGCGTGGCGTGCAGCGCCGCGGCCAGCGGCCCTGGCACCCAGGCGCAGTTCGCCCCGGCCTGCGGGTGGCCGATCTTGTCGCGCAGCATGTCGGCCATGGCGTCGGGGGCCGCCCACATGCCCTTGCCGATCTGCGCGCGGCCCTTCAGCCCGCAGGACAGGCCGACATCCACGTTCCAGTCCTCATAGGCCCTGATCCAGGCGGCGCCCTTCATCTCGGCCTTGCGGATCATCGGCCCGGCCTCCATCGAGGTGTGGATCTCATCGCCGGTGCGGTCAAGAAAGCCGGTGTTGATGAACACGATGCGCGACCGCGCCGCCGCAAGGCAGGCGCGCAGGTTCAGCGTGGTGCGCCGCTCCTCATCCATCACGCCCATCTTCAGCGTGTCGCGCGGCAGGCCCAGCATCGCCTCGACCCCCGCGAACAGCGTGTCGGCGAACGCCACCTCGTCCGGCCCGTGCATCTTGGGCTTGACGATATAGACCGAGCCTGCGGGAGAATTGCGCCGCGCGACCAGATCGTGCATCGCGATGGCTGCGACCATCGCGGCGTCCACGATCCCCTCGGGCGCCTCATGGCCGTCGCGGTCGCGGATCGCGGGCGTGGTCATCAGGTGGCCCACGGTGCGCACCAGCATCAGCGTGCGCCCCGGCAGCCGCGCGGGCGCGCCGTCGGGACCGGTGAAGACGCGGTCTGCGGCCATGGCGCGGGTCTCGACGCGGTCGCCGCGCTTCACCGAGACTTCGAGCGACCCCTTCATCAGCCCCAGCCAGACGCGATAGGCCGCCACCTTGTCGGCGGCGTCCACGGCGGCGATGCTGTCCTCAAGGTCCATGATCGCGGTCACGGCGGCCTCGATCAGCACATCGGCAACCCCGGCGGGATCGGCGGCGCCAACCGGCTTTTCGCGGTCGATCGCCAGTTCAAGGTGCAGGCCATGGCGGTTGAGCACAATCGCCTCGGGCGCGTCGGCTGCGCCGCGCCAGCCGGTGAACTGCGCCGGATCGGCCAGCGGCGCGGGGCCCTCCGCCGTCTGCGCCACCAGCGCGGCCCCCTCCACCGCATAGGCCAGAACCTCGGCGTGCGACGCGCCCGACAGCGGCGCGACATCGTCGAGCAACCGCTTCACCCAGTCGCGCGCCAGCGCCGCGCGCGCGGCGTCGAAGGCCCGGCCCTGCGGCGCTGCGCCCAGCGCGTCCGAGCCGTAGAGCGCGTCATAGAGCGACCCCCAGCGCGCGTTGGCGGCGTTCAGCGCGAAGCGCGCGTTCATCACCGGCGCCACAAGCTGCGGCCCGGCGATGCGCGCGATCTCGGGATCGACGTTTTCGGTGGTGATCGACACGCCCTCCGGCTCGGGCGCCAGATAGCCGATCTCCTCGAGAAAGGCGCGATAGGCGCCCGCGTCATGCGGCTGGCCGCGCCGCGTTCGGTGCCAGGCGTCGATGGCGCCCTGAAGCGCGTCGCGCCGCGCCAGCAACGCGCGGTTCTGCGGCGCAAGATCGTGGATCAGCCCGTCCAGCCCCGCCCAGAACGCGGGCGCGCCGACCGGCAGGCCGGGCAGCACCTCCGCCTCGACGAACGCCGCAAGCTCCGCCGCCACGCTCAAAGCTCCGCGCGTCACGAAATCGGCCATGGTCGCTTTCTCCCTGCTGAACCCTCGCGCCGTCTTGGGAGGTTTTCGCAGGTGCGGCAAGACCGACAAGGCGCGCCGACGACCACAGGATGGAAAACGCCGCGCGCGGACGCTATACCTGACGAAAGGCGTCGGCATTCCGCCCTGCGCCGTCGCGTCCTGATCGGAGTTTGCGCCATGTCCGTCACCCCCGAAGCGATTCTCGCCGCCCTGCGCACCGTGCCCGCCCCGGATGGCGGCGGCGACATCGTGGCGGCGGGCATGGTGCAGGGGCTGACGGTGGGCGGCGACGCCGTCAGCTTCGTGATCGAGGTCGATCCCGCGCGCGGCGCGGCGCTGGAGCCGTTGCGCGCGGCGGCGGAGGCGGCGGCGAAGGCCGTGCCAGGCGTGGCGCGCGCGCTGGTGGCGCTGACCGCGCACAGCGCGCGGCCCGGCGCGTCGCAGCCGCCTCAGCAACCGGCCCAGCGCCCGGCCCCCCCCCCCGATCTGCCCCCCGATCTGGGCGTCTCGCGCCGCGCGGGGCCGGGCGACAAGCCGCTGAAGCCGGTGCCCCCCGCGCCCAACGAGGGCCGGATCGCCGGGGTGCGCCATATCATCGCGGTGGCGTCGGGCAAGGGCGGCGTCGGCAAATCCACCGTGGCGTGCAACCTGGCGCTCGCGCTGGCGGCGGAGGGCGCGCGGGTCGGGATTCTGGACGCCGACGTCTATGGCCCCTCGCAGCCGAGGATGCTGGGCGTGACGGGCAAACCCGCCTCGCCCGACGGCAAGAGCATCACGCCGCTGCACGGCCACGGCGTGGCGGTGATGTCGATGGGCTTCATGGTGGACGAGGGCCAGTCGATCGTGTGGCGCGGGCCGATGCTGATGTCGGCGCTGACGCAGATGCTGCATCAGGTCACCTGGGGCGATCTGGATTATCTGGTGGTCGATCTGCCGCCAGGCACCGGCGACGTGCAGCTGACCCTCAGCCAGAAGGCGACGATCACCGGCGCCGTGGTGGTCTCGACGCCGCAGGACATCGCGCTGATCGACGCGCGCAAGGCGCTCGACATGTTCCGCAAGACCAACACGCCGGTGCTGGGGATCATCGAGAACATGAGCACGTTCTGCTGCCCCAACTGCGGCGTCGAAACCCAGATCTTCGGCCACGGCGGCGCGCGGCGCGAGGCGGCGACGCTGGGCCTGCCGTTCCTGGGCGAGATCCCGCTCGATCTGGAGACCCGCCAGCTTTCCGACAGCGGGACGCCGATCGTGGTGTCGCGCCCCGGCAGCGCGCAGGCGAAGCGCTTTCGCGAGATCGCGCGGGCGGTGATGGCGGCGCCCGAGATCACGCGCGCCATGGCGCAGGCGTAAGCGCGCAGCGCCTTGACGCGCCGCGCCGCCGCGCCTATCCACGCGCGGCGACGGCAGGGTAGCTCAGCTGGTTAGAGCGCACGACTCATAATCGTGAGGTCGAGGGTTCGAGTCCCTCCCCCGCCACCATGCGGCCCTCAGCCGCGCGCGCCGCCCACAACGCCGGTGTCGAACAGCCGCGCGATCTCGCCGCTCGCCAGCCCCATCACATCGGCCAGCACCGCCTCGGTGTCGGCGCCCAGCAGCGGCGCGGGCGCGGGCGCGGCGCGGTCGGCGCCGGTGATGGTGAAAGGCGAGCCGGGCGTCAGCAGCGCGCCGATCTCCGGCTGATCGACTATCGCGAACATCGGGTTGTCGGCGGACACGTCGGGGTCCTCCGCCACGGCTTCGGCGAAGCTGCGAAACACCGACCAGGTGACGCCCGCGCCGTCGAGCGCGGCGGCGATGTCGTCGAGCCTGCGCGCCTCGAACCACGGGTTCATCGCCGCCGCGATGTCCTTGCGCGCCATGAATCGCGCGCCCTCCTGCGTCAGGTCCAGCCCCAGCTCCGCCGAGAGCGTGGCCATGCTCTCCGCCGTGCCGGTGACGCGCACCAGCCCCTTCCACTGCCGGTCGGTCAGCCCCACCACCATCACGCGGCGCCGGTCCGCCGTCTCGAAATCCCAGCCGAAGGCGCCGTAGAGCGCGTTGCCGTATTTGGGCCGGTCCACGCCGTTGATCTGCACTTCGCCGATGATGCCGAGATTGCCCAGCATCGCCGCCGCGACATCCTTGAGCGCCAGTTCGATCTGGCCGCCCTGCCCGGTCGCGCGCCGCCGCCGCTCCGCCGCCAGCAGACCCAGCGCCGCCATCTGCCCGGTGATGCAGTCCCACGCGGGCAGGACGTGGGCGACCGGCTCGGTCGATCCCTCGGGCCCGGTCGCCATCGGAAAGCCCAGCGCCGGGTTCACCGTGTAATCCACCGCCGGGCCGCCGTCGCGCGTGCCGATCACCGAGGCCACAATCACGTCGGCGCGGCGCTGGCGCAGCGTCTCGTAGTCGGTCCAGCCCTTCGCCTTGAGGTTGGTCAGGAACACGCCCGCATCCGGCCCCGGCGCGCAGATCAGCGCCGAGACCAGCTCGCGCCCCTCCGGGCGCGACAGATCTACAGCAACGCTGCGCTTGCCCTTGTTCAGCCCGGCCCAGAACAGGCTGCGCCCCCCGGCGGTGACCGGCCAGCGGTGATGGTCAAGCCCGCCCTCCAGCCGGTCGATGCGAATCACGTCGGCGCCCATCTGCGCCAGCGTCATCCCCGCCAGCGGCGCCGCGACGAACGCCGCGCTCTCGATCACCCTCAGCCCGCCCAAAAGCTGCGCCATGGCGCGCTCCTTT
>CAZRFB010000182.1:0-2386 GCA_964599185.1 uncultured Rhodobacterales bacterium
CTCGGGGTCCGCCCCGTCGGCGATCACCGAGCCCAGCACCGCCGCCCGCGCGCTGTCGGCGCGCAAGGGCCACGCCAGCGAGCGGCGGCGGCGCAGGCAATCATACACCCGGTCCGCCACCGCCGCGCGATCCTTCGATCCGGCGTAGCGATTGGCGCGCCCCCAGGCGGCCACCACACGGTCGGCGGGGTCGGGCGAGGCCGCGATGGCCTCCAGAACCTCGATCGCCGCCGTCAGCCTCGCCGCAGGGGTCACGCCGCGCCGCGCGCCGCGACCAGCCCGCCATAGGCGGCGCGGTAGCGCGCAAGCCGGGCCGCGTGGCGACCGGCCTGCGCGGGGTTGGGCGGGAACGCGCGCTCAACGGCGGGCGCGGCGCAGACCGTGAGCGGGTCGGCGCCCTCCGAGGCGCACATCCCCAGCCGCGCCGCGCCCAGCGCGCCGCCGGCCTCCGCGTCCGCCGGGCGCATCAGCGTGAGGCCGGTGGCGTCGGCGATGATCTGGAGCCAGGCGTCGGACTGCGCCCCCCCGCCCACCGCCAGCAGCGCGCCAAGATCGGCCCCGCCCTCGCGCAGCGCGTCGGCGCTGTCGGCGAAGGCGTAAGCGACGCCCTCGAGCACCGCGCGCGCCATGTCGGCCACGCCGCTCGCCTGCGACAGGCCCAGAAAGACGCCGCGCGCGCGGGCGTCGTTGTGCGGCGTGCGCTCGCCCGAGAGGTAGGGCAGGAACACCGGCGTCTCGGCCGGGGCGGCGGCGGCGTCCACCATCGCCGCCAGATCGGCGGGGGCGCGGCCGGTGATCCGCCCCAGCCATGACAGGCTGTCCGCCGCCGACAGGATCACGCCCATCTGGTGCCATGTGTCAGGCAGGCAGTGGCAGAAGGCGTGCACCGCCTTGCCGGTGTTGGGCGCGAAGGCGGCGTTGGTGACGAACATCACGCCCGAGGTGCCGATGGTGATGAAGCCCTCGCCGGGCCTGACCGCGCCTACGCCGCAGCAGGCGGCGGCGTTGTCTCCTGCGCCGCCCGCCACCACCGGCGCCGCCGCGACGCCCCAGCGTTGCGCGAGGTCGCGCTTCAGCCGCCCGCCCGGCTGCGAGCCCTCCACCAGCCGGGGCATCTGCGCCTCGGTCAGCTGCGACGCCTCCAGCAGCGCGCCCGACCAGCGCCGGTTGGCGACATCGAGCCACAGCGTGCCGGAACTGTCGGACATGTCCGAGATCGCCTCGCCGGTCAGCAGCAGCCGCAGATAATCTTTTGGCAGCAGCACGCGGGCGACGCGGGCGAACACCTCCGGCTCATGCGTGCGCACCCATTCCAGCTTGGGCGCGGTAAAGCCCGCCATCGCCACGTTGCCGCCAATGCCGCGAAAGTCGGCGCGCGCCTCCAGCGCCGCGCATTCCGCCTGCGCCCGCCCGTCGTTCCACAGGATGCAGGGCCGCAGCACCGTGTCGGCGGCGTCGATCAGCGTGGCGCCGTGCTGCTGGCCCGACAGCCCGATCCCGCGCAGCGCCGCCATCTCGCGCGGGTGCGCCGCCGCCAGCCGGTCGAGCGTGGCGCAGGCCGCCGCCCACCAGTGCGCCGGATCCTGCTCCGACCAGCCGGGATGCGGCCGCGACACCGCGAGCGGCGCCGAGGCCGAGCCGACAAGCCGCTGATCGGCGTCGATCAGCACCGTCTTGACCGCCGAGGTGCCCAGATCGATCCCCGCCCATGTTCCGCCGCTCATCGCGCCGCCCCCCCTTGTCGATTTTGCCCGTCACGTCAGGCGCGCGGCGGCGCGCTGTCAAGAACCCATTGACGCCGGGCGGGCGCCCCGCGCAGGCTTCGCGCCGACAGACCCGGCGCATGATCGACGCCCGGCGGAGGATCACCATGACCGACTTTTTCGGCGATGCGCAGCCCATCGGCTATCAAGGCCCCGACACCCGCGACCCGCTCGCCTATCGCTTCTACGAGCCTGACCGCATGGTGCTGGGCAAGCGCATGGAGGATCACCTGCGCGTCGCCATCGCCTATTGGCACAGCTTCTGCTGGCCCGGCGGCGACCCGTTCGGCGGCCAGACGTTTCAGCGCCCGTGGTTCGGCGACGACATGGCGCACGCGCGGCTGAAGGCCGATGTCGCGTTCGAGATGTTCGACCTGCTCGGCGCGCCGTTCTTCTGCTTTCACGACCGCGACGCGGCGCCCGAGGGCGCGACGCTGGTGGAGAGCAACGCCAACCTGCGCGCCATCGCCGAGGTGTTCGCGCGCAAGATGGAGACGTCGAAAACCCGCCTGCTGTGGGGCACCGCCAACCTGTTCAGCCACCGCCGCTATATGGCCGGCGCCGCCACCAACCCCGACCCCGACGTGTTCGCCTACGCCTGCGCGCAGGTGAAGGAGGCGCTG
>CAZRFB010000183.1:0-12846 GCA_964599185.1 uncultured Rhodobacterales bacterium
TCCGCGACGCTGGCGGCGCGATTGCCGCAGACGCTGAGAAACCCCTCCGCCTGCGCATGGGCGGACACGGGCGCCAGAAGCGCGGCGAGAACGAGGAGAAGCGGGATGCGCTGTGTCATGCGTCCAGCATAGAGGCTCGCCTGGGCCGATAAAAGGCGGCGCCCGGTCTGAAAGACCACCGCAAGCCCGGTCTGACAGACCGCCGCAAGCGCGCTATGCTGCGCGGATGAAATGGCGCGCTCATTTTCCCCTGTCCGGCGCTGCGGCGTTGCGCCGATGCGTCGTCGGGCTGCTGGCCGCCTGCGCCCTCCCCGCCGCCGCGCAGGTCAATGTCAGCAAGCGCTCGACGGTGTTTCCGGGGCCGTATGTGGCGGAGATCGTGCGCATCATCGACGGCGACACCATCGAGGCCAGCGTCGCGCTGTGGCCGGGCTTGCGCGCCGACTACGCGGTGCGGGTGCGCGGCATCGACGCGCCGGAGATATTCCGCCCCGATTGCGCGGAGGAGCGCGTCTGGGGCGAGCAGGCGCGCGCGCAGGCCGAGCGGCTCTATCCGCCGGGTCAGGAGGTGCGCCTGCTCGACGTGAGCTATGACGCCTTTTCCGGCCGCGTGGTGGCGGACGTGCGGCGCTGGCGCTCCGACCGCTGGCTGTCGTTCGCGGCGGAGATGCTGGAGCGGCGCATGGCGGTGGCGTGGGCGCCGCGTCAGGCCGCCGTGCCGTGGTGTCTGCTGGCGCAGACGCGGTGAAACCCCGCCCCCTCAGAGATAGCCGCGCACGATCTCGGCTATGCGCTCGGGCGACAGGATCGGCGGCAGGATGGTCTCGACCAGACCATCGCGGCCGACCAGATAGATCAGCGAGCCGTGGGCATAGACCGGCGCGCCGTCCGGCGCTTCGAACAGCTTCTCCACCGAGACCTGAAACGCCCGCCGCGCCGCCGCCAGCGCGGCCTCGTCGCCCGTCAGCCCGATGAGGCGGGGGTGGATGCGCGGCGCGGCCAGCGCCAGCGCCGAGGGCGTGTCGTTGGCGGGGTCGATGGTGATCAGCACCGGGGTCAGCGCGGCGGCGTCGGCGCCCAGCAGGTCCAGCGTCGCCGCCAAGCGCGGCAGCGCCACGTCGCAGATCGCATCGCACCTTGTGTAGCCGAAGAACAGCAGCAACCGCTGGCCCGCGAAATCTTCGGCGCGCCGCGTGGCGCCGCTCTGGTCGGTCAGCGCGAAGTCGGCGCGGATGGTCAGCGGAAACGGCGCGGGGGCGGCGGCCTTCGCCGCATCGCGGGCCGGGTGGCGCGCGCCGTCATGCGCCGCCGCCGCGCCCAGCGACAGCGCAGCGAGCGTCGCCGCCGCGAAAAGCCGCGCTGCGCTCATGGAAACAGATACTCGATAAAGGCGGCGTCGGTCTCCAGCCCCAGGCCCAGATAGCCCTCGCGCGCGATCAGGGCCTGCACGCGGGGGTCCTTGCGGAACCATGGACCCGGCAGCGTCGCCGCCTCGGGGTTGCGCTCGGCCCAGGCTTGCGTCCAGCGGTTCGCCTTCGACCATTCCGCCTCGCCCGCGCGGCGGATGCGTTGAACCTGGTAGAATTTGGCGGGGTTGGCGGCATCGTCGCCGATCAGCAGGCCGTCCACCTCGACCGCCGCGTTGCAATAAGGCAAAAGGTCGTCCACCGCGCCGTTGAACAGCGGCTGGCCGTTCTTGAGGACCGCCACCAGCGCGCCGTCCGCGTCGCGCACCAGCCCGAGCTGCCGGGCGCCCGCGCCGCAATCCGCCGGACAGTCTCCGGCGATCTCGCACAGGATGTCCACCACGCGGGCGGAGAACAGCGCCTTCTCCTCGCCGACAAGGCTCCATTCCTCCGCCTGACTGCCCGCCGAGAACGCGCCCTCCTGCGCCGCAGCCGGGCCGTTCAGCGTTGCGGCGAGCAGCGCCGCCGCGATGCGCGGGCCGCTCATTTGCCCGGCGCCTCGATGGCGAAGGGCGGCACGACGTCGTAATCCTGATGCGTCAGGTTCACCAGGCCGAGGTTCTCGACCACGCGATCCACGATGACATAGTTCACGCCGTCGCGCGCATGCAGCACGCCGTCCACCACCAGACGGTCGCTCTGCACCTCAAGCACCGCGTCGCCGCCGGTGACTGACGCATCGCCCTCCCATTTCAGCACCATATACACAGCGCCGTCGTCGGCCAGCAGGCCGACTGGAATCCCGCCCGCCGCGCACCACAGCGCGCAGGTGTGGTGCGCTGAGCCGACAACGCTGTCGGTTCCACCCATCACGCCGGAGAAATAGCACCAGGTGTCGATGGCTTCCCCGGTCAGGCGCACACGCTCTCCCGCGGCGGCGGCAGGGAGCGCGGCGAGCGACGGGAGCATTGCGAGCGTGACGAGCAGGCGTCGCATCGGCGTCTGTCCTTTCGCAAATCCGTTGAAATGAAGCGTTGCAGAAGCGTTGCGCGCGCGCAAATGACGTTTGCGCGAAGACGCGCCGCGCGCCCCGCGCATACCGCGCGCCGCGCGCCCCTCGCCTACTGCGCCTTGCTGTCCCGCGCTTGCGGCGCAGCGCGCGCGGGCCGCGGCCGCAGGCTGCGCAGCGCCCATTTCTCCGCTTCCGCCAGAACCAGCAGCGCGGCGCCTGCGCCGAAAATCGGGGCGAAGGCGCCAGCAGGCAGGGGCGTCGTGTCGAAGGCGGCCTGCAGCGGCGGCGCGAAGGTCAGCGCGGCCTGCGCCGCAAGCACCAGCGCGACGCCGATCCACACCGCCGGGTTGGCGGCCGCGCCGCGCAGGCTGAGCGGCCGGTCATGGCCGCCCTGCACGCTGAACAGATAGAAAATCTCCATCGCGACCAGCGTGTTGACGACCATGGTGCGGGCCGTCTCGATCGCGAAGCCCTGCGCCAGCGCCCAGAACCACACGCCAAAGCCCCCCGCCACGAACAGCGCCGAGACATAGAGGATGCGCCACAGCAGCACGCCCGACAGAATCGCGCGGTCGGCGGGGCGCGGCGGGCGCAGCATGGCGTCCGGCTCGGTCGGCTCGAACGCCAGCGTCAGGCCCAGCGCGACGGCGGTGACCATGTTGACCCACAGGATCTGCAGCGGCGTGATCGGCAGGGCGAAGCCCAGCGCGATGGCGGCGAGGATGATCAGCGCCTCGCCGCCGCTGGTGGGCAGCGTCCAGGCGATCACCTTCATCAGGTTGTCATAGACCGTGCGCCCTTCGCGCACCGCCGCCGTGATCGAGGCGAAGTTGTCGTCGGCCAGCACCATGTCCGCCGCCTCCTTGGCGGCTTCGGAGCCTTTCAGCCCCATCGCCACGCCCACGTCGGCGCGCTTGAGCGCGGGCGCGTCGTTCACGCCGTCGCCGGTCATCGCCACGATCAGGCCGCGCGCCTGAAGCGCCTCGACCAGCCGCAGCTTGTGCTCGGGCGCGGTGCGGGCGAACACCGCCGCCTCGGCCAGCGCGGCGCGCAGGGCTTCGTCGTCGAGCGCGTCCACGTCGGCGCCGCTCAGCGCCACCGGGTCTTCGGCGAGGCCGAGCTGGCGGGCGATCTCGCGCGCGGTGCTCACATGGTCGCCGGTGATCATCAGCACCCGCACCCCCGCCGCGCGACAGGCGGCGATGGCTTCCGCCGCTTCGGCGCGCGGCGGGTCGATGAAGCCGATCAGGCCCAGAAGCGCGGCGCCGTCCTCCAGCGCACCCGCGTCGAGCGCATCGCCCGCGCCGTCGTTGCGGGCGAAGGCCAGCACCCGGCGGCCCTCGGCGGCCAGCGCCCCGGCCTTGCCCTCCCATGCGCCTGCGTCGAAGGCGCCGCCGCCCTCCAGCCGGTCACACATGGCGATCACCCGCTCGGGCGCGCCCTTGATGAAGATGGTCCCGTCCGCGTGCAGCGTGGCCATGAAGCGGCGGCGCGCGTCGAACGGCGCCGCGTCCACGCGCGGGCGGGCGGCGCGGGCCTCGGCGGGGTCCAGCCCCGCCTTCATCGCCAGCGCCACCAGCGCGCCCTCCATCGGGTCGCCTTCGGCGCGCCAGCCCTCCGGCCCCTCGCGCAGCGCGGCGTCGTTGCACAAAAGCCCCGCCTCGATCAGCGCCGCGCGCGCCGGGCCGTCGGCGCCGTCGATCGCGCCCTCGGGGGCGTAGCCGACGCCCTCGACCGTGCTCTCGCCGTCGGCGCTCAGCAGGTCGCGCGCGATCATCTCGTTGCGGGTCAGCGTGCCGGTCTTGTCGGTGCAGATCACCGAGACGGCGCCCAGCGTCTCGACTGCGGGCAGCCTGCGGATCAGCGCGTTGCGCGCCGCCATGCGCTGCACGCCGATCGCCAGCGTGATGGTCATGATCGCGGGCAGCCCCTCCGGGATCGCCGCGACCGCCAGGCCGACCACCGCCATGAACGCCGCGTCGGGCGCGTAGCCGCGCGCCAGCGTCGCCAGCGCGAAGGTCAGCGCGGACAGCCCCAGAATCGCCGCCGTCAGGCGGCGCGCGAAGCCGTCCATCTGGCGCAGCAGCGGCGTCTTGAGCGTCTCGACCGCGCCCAGCATGGCGCCGACGCGGCCCAGTTCGGTGTCGGGTCCGGTGGCGACCACCACGCCCGCGCCGCCGCCCGCCGCCACGAAGGCGCCGGCGAACGCCATCGAGGCGCGGTCGCCCAGGCTCGCGTCGGCGGCGACCGGCTCGGGCAGCTTGTCCACCGCGACCGATTCGCCGGTCAGCGCCGATTCATCCATCTTCAGCCCGCGCGCCCGGATCAGCCGCAGGTCGGCGGGCACGCGGTCTCCCGCCTCCAGCAGCGCGATGTCGCCGGGAACCAGCGTGTCGGCGGGCGCGCTCTCGCGCCGCCCGTCGCGCAGCACCGAGGCCGTGGGGTCGATCATGCCCCGGATCGCCGCCAGGGCGCGCTCCGCCCTGCCCTCCTGCAGAAACCCGATCAGCGCGTTGATCAGAACCACGGCCAGGATCACTGCCGCGTCGCGCGCATGGTCCAGCGCCAGCGACAGCGCCGCCGCCGCAAGCAGCACATAAATCAACAGGTTGTTAAACTGCGCCAGCAGGCGGCGCAGCGGCCCGCGCGCGGCGGCCTGCGGCAGGCGGTTGGCCCCGTGTCGCGCAAGGCGCGCGGCGGCCTCCTGCGCCGACAGGCCGTCCTGCGTCGCCTCAAGCCGTTTCAGCGCCTCGGCTGCGCTTAGCGCGTGCCACTGCGGCGGGGTTGGATCGGTCACGCAACGCCTCCGGCTCAAGCCCTTCGCTCGACATCCGTCACTACCGCATTGCGGCAGGGGCGCCGTTGATTGTGATCAAAGACATTGCCGCCGCGTCCACTATTTATGTTGCACCGCAATATCCCTTTGGATACGGAGCAGCCTGTGACTATCCGCAATCTCGACGCGCTTCTGGCGCCAAAGACGGTCGCGCTGATCGGGGCGAGCCCCCGGCGCGGGTCGATCGGCCATACCGTGATGACCAAGTTGCTGAACGGCGGCTTCAAGGGCGACGTTCATCTGGTCAACCCGAAATACGACGCCATCGAGGACCATCCCTGCCACGCAAGCGTCGCCGATCTGCCCACGACGCCCGACCTCGGCGTGATTGTCACGCCGCCTGACAGCGTGCCGGGCCTCATCGGTGAACTTGGCGCCAAAGGCGCGCGGGCGGCGGTGGTGATCACGGCGGGGCTGACGCGCGAGAACGGGCTGCGGCAGGCGATGCTGGACGCGGCGAAGCCCCATCTGCTGCGCGTGCTGGGGCCGAACTGCATCGGGCTTCAGGCGCCCTATGTCGGGCTGGACGCAAGTTTCGCCCACATCGCCGCCGCGCCGGGCGATCTGGCGCTGTTGTCGCAATCGGGCGCCATCGTCACCGCGATGCTCGATTGGGCGGCGCCGCGCGGCATCGGCTTTTCCGTGGTCGCCTCGCTGGGCGACATGGCGGACGTGGACGTGGGCGACATGCTCGACCACCTCGCCGCCGACCGGGCCACCCACGCGGTGATCATGTATCTGGAGCAGGTCACCGACGCGCGAAAATTCATGTCCGCCGCACGCTCCTGCGCGCGCGTGAAACCGGTGATCGTGGTCAAGGCGGGCCGCTCGGCGGCGGCGGCCAAGGCGGCGGCCTCGCACACCGGGGCGCTGGCCGGGGCCGACGCGGTCTATGAAACCGCCTTCCGCCGCGCGGGCGTGCTGCGGGTCGAGACGCTGGAGAGCCTGTTCGCCGCCGCCGAGACGCTGGC
Organism: uncultured Rhodobacterales bacterium; assembly: GCA_964599185.1. Classification (GTDB taxonomy): domain Bacteria; phylum Pseudomonadota; class Alphaproteobacteria; order Rhodobacterales; family Rhodobacteraceae; genus Rubrimonas. The sequence continues at coordinate 6,226 of CAZRFB010000183.1, forward strand.
GCGCGTGCCGCCGCTGCGCTCCGACCGTCTGGGCATCGTCACCAACGGCGGCGGCGCCGGGGTGCTGGCGGTGGACGCGCTGGCGCAGCGCGGCATCCGGCTGGCGGCGCTGTCGGACGTCAGCATGGCCGCGCTCGACGCCGCCCTGCCGGCCACCTGGTCGCACGCCAACCCGGTGGACGTGATCGGCGACGCCGACGCCGACCGCTATGAGGCTGCGGTCACCACGCTGCTCGACGATCCGAAGGTCGATGCGGTGCTGGTGATGAACTGCCCCACCGCGCTGGCGCCCTCGGACGTGATCGCCGAGCGGGTGGTCGCGCTGGCGGCGGCGCGCGCCGCCATGCCCGGTCAGCGTCCGCGCAAGCCGATCCTGACCAACTGGCTGGGCGAGGCGACCGCCGCCGTGGCGCGCAAGCGGTTCGAGGCTGCGGGCCTGCCGAGCTATGACACCCCCGCCGAAGCCGCGCGCGGCTTTTCCTATCTGGCCAATCACCACAAGGCGCAGGCCGCGCTGCGGCGCGTGCCGCCCAGCCTGCCGCCCGATTTCAGCGCCGACTACGCGGCCGCGAAGGCGGCGATGGCGCCCGCGCTGGCGGAGGGGCGCGAGACGCTGACCGAGCCGGAGGCCAAGGCGGTGCTGCGCGCCTACGGCGTGCCCACCGCCGAAACCGAGACCGCAAGCACGCCGCAGGAGGCGGGCGAGATCGCGGGGCGGATGCTGGAGGCGGGCGTTCAGGCGGTGGCGGTCAAGATCCTGTCGCGCGACATCACCCATAAATCCGACGTCGGCGGCGTGCGGCTGAACCTGCACACGGCTCAGGAGGCCGCCGCCGCCGCCGAGGGCATCCTCGCCGCTGCGCGCAAGGCGCGGCCCGACGCGCAGATCGACGGGCTGGCGGTGCAGCCGATGATCCGGCGCGAGCACGCGCATGAGCTGATTCTGGGCGTGACCGAAGACGCCACCTTCGGCCCGGTGATGCTGTTCGGCGCCGGGGGCGTGTCGGTGGAGGTGGTCGCCGACAAGGCGCTGGCGCTGCCGCCGCTCGACCGCACGCTGGCGCGCGACATGATCGAGCAAACCCGCATCGGCAAGCTGATGGCGGGCTATCGCGACCGTCCGGCGGCCGACATCGACGCCGTGGCGCTGACGCTGGTGCGGCTGGCGCGGCTGGCGGCGGATTTTCCGCAGATCATCGAGATGGACGTGAACCCGCTGCTGGCCGACGCCTCGGGCGTGATCGCGCTCGACGCGCGCATCGTCGCCCGGCCCGCGCCCCAGACCGAGCGCGGCGCCAACCCGCGCTTCGCGCTGCGCCCCTACCCCGCGCAATGGGACCGGCCCGAGACGCTGCCCGACGGCTCGACCGTGCGGGTGCGCCCGGTGCTGCCGCAGGACGCCGCGCTCTACGAGGCGTTCTTCGACCGGCTGACCGATCAGGACCGCCGCTTTCGCTTCATGAGCGCGATCAACCAGTTGTCGCAAAGCCAGATCGCGCGCTTCACCCAGGTCGATTACGCCCGCGCCATGGCCTTCGTGGCGATCGACCCCGAGGACGGCTCGCTGATGGGGGTGTCGCGGCTGGCGGCGGACCCGGACGGCGAGCGCGCCGAATACGCGGTGATCGCGCGCAGCGACCTCAAGGGCAAGGGGCTGGGCCGGGCGCTGATGACCCGGCTGCTCGACTACGCCGCCGCCGAGGGCATCGGCGAGATCTGGGGCTATGTCGATATCCGCAACGAGGCGATGCAGGCGCTGTGCGCCAAGCTGGGCTTCAGGCACCGCACCGACCCCGACGACCGCGAGCACGTGATCGTCTCGGTTCGCCCCACCGCCGAGGGGCCGGACAACGCTTCGACCGGGGCCCCGACCGAGACCGACGCCCCGCAACCGTCCGACAAGGTGACCCCTGCATGACCCAGCGCATCGACCGCCAGTCCGGCGGGTTTTTCGTGATCGCGGCCACGCCCTTCGACGCCGACGGCGCGCTCGATCTCGACAGCGCCGACCGGATGACGGACTTCTACCTCGGCTGCGGCGTGTCGGGGATCACCATCCTCGGCGTGATGGGCGAGGCGCCCAAGCTTGCGGCGGAGGAGGCGCGCGCCTTCGCCGCCCGCGTGCTGGCGCGGGCGGCGGGGCGGGTTCCGGTGATCGTCGGCGTCTCGGCGCCGGGCGTGGGCGCGCTCGCAGGGCTGGCGCGCTACGCCATGGACCACGGCGCGGCGGGGGTGATGGTCGCGCCTGCGGCGGGCATGGCGACCGAGGAGAAGGTCGCCGACTACATCGCGCAGGTCTGCGCCGCGCTGGGGCCGGACATCCCCGTTTGTTTTCAGGACTATCCGCAGATGACCGGCGTGCAGGTCTCCGCCGCCACCGTGCTGCGGCTGGCGCGCGATCATGCGCAGATCGTGATGTTCAAGCATGAGGACTGCCCCGGCCTCAACAAGCTCAGCCGCCTGCGCGCCGGGTGTCGCGACACGCCGCGCCTGTCGATCCTGTGCGGCAACGGCGGGCTTTATCTGCCGCAGGAACTGGCGCGCGGCGCGGACGGCGCCATGACCGGCTTCGCCTGGCCCGACGTGCTGGCCGAAGTGGTGCGCCGCCACCGCGCGGGCGACGCTGACGCCGCCGAGGATCTGTTCGACGCCTGGCTGCCGCTGATCCGCCACGAGCAGCAGCCCGGCATCGGGCTGGCGCTGCGCAAGGAGGCGCTGCGCCGCCGGGGCGCCATCGCCTGCGCCGCCACAAGGGCGCCGGGGCCGAGCCTCAGCCGCCTCGACCACGACGAACTCACCCGCCTGATCGCGCGCATATCCGCCCGCCCGCAAGCGGCGCTCTGAGCCGCGCGGACGGCGCCGCCGCATCCCCATGAAAGCCCAGGTCCGCGACGCCGCACTGAGAGCAGGCCGATCCGGCCTGTCGGCCCTCTCCTTGGGGGGTCACGGCCCCCTGCCCGTTCATGGTGCCGCCGGGGGCGCCGGGGCCGCTCAGCGGCGCAGCTCCGGCGCCGCTTCGGCGAGGTCGAGGTCCAGCACGTCGGCCAGACAGCGCGCCAGCAGAGCGGCCCAGGCGCGCTGGCCCTCCGCGTCGGCGATCAGGTCGTTGCGCACTTCGATCAGCACATGCTCCAGCCCGCGCGACAGGCCGTGGCGCCACAGGGTGTCGCCCTCGAGCGCGCCCTGATACGGCTCGTTGTCGCCCACCACCAGTTCATCCTCGGCGCGCAGCCGCGCCAGCAGCGGCGCCGCCAGCCGGTCGTCCTCCGCCCACAGCACGCCGACATGCCAGGGCCGGGGCGCGCGGCCGCGCAGTTGCGGCGTGAACGAATGAATCGACACCAGACGCGGCGCCACGCCCTTCGCCAGCGCGGCGTCGATCGCGCCGGTGACGGCGGCGTGATAGGGGCGGTGATAGGCGTTAAGCCGCCGCGCCACTTCCGCCGCGTCCACCGCGCGGTTGCCGGGGATCACCGAGCCGTCATAGATCCGCATCACCAGCGTCGGGTCGTCCTCGCCCCGGTTCGGGTCGATCACCAGCCGCGAGCAGCCGCCCAGCACCGCAGGCGCGTCGAAGGCGTCCGACAGCGCCAGCGTCACCGCGCGCGCGCCCACGTCATAGGCGATATGGCGCGCCAGGTCGGCGGGCGGCAGGCCCAGATCGCCCAGCTCGGGCGGCGTCGCGTTGCGGGCGTGGTCGCACAGCAGCAGCAGCGACGGGTCGCCATCGGGCCGGGCGCGCTCGAAAGGTCGGAAAATGTTCATCGACAAGGCGTAGCGGCCCCGGCGCGCGCGCTCAAGGGCCTGCTGCGCCGCAGTTGGTGTCGCAAAGGGGGTCGCAAGCGGGCGCGCGCCGCTCACGCCGCGCTGACACGGCGCGCAAGACAATGTGTTCGCAGCTTTCATTGCTTATAGGCAATGGCCGCGCAATTATATTGCTCGCGAATAACGCGGAACACGGGAGCTTTTCCATGCGCGCCGCCACCCTTAGCCTGATGACATTCATTCTCGCCGCAAGCCTGCTCAGCCAGCCCGCGCGCGCCGCCGGGAAATGGGTGATCGACCGCGGCCACGCCAGCATCACCTTCAAGGCCGATCACCTCGGCTTTTCCGTGGCGCACGGGCGGTTTCACACCTTCGACGCCGACATCCTGTTCGATCCCGAGGATCTGTCCGCGACCGCGCTGACCGTCACCATCGACGCGGCCAGCGTCGATACCGCGTGGCCGGACCGCGACCATCACATCCGCTCGCGCGACTTTCTGAACGTGGCGCAATATCCCGCGATCACCTTCGTCTCGACCGGGGTGCGCAAGACCGGCGACACGACCGCCGACATCACCGGCGACCTCACGATGATCGGCCAGACCCGTGAAGTGACCTTCAACGCCACGCTGAACCGCCTCGCCCCCTCGCCTTTCAACCCCAGTCAGATGATCGCGGGGTTTCGGGTCGAGGGCGTGATCGAGCGCGCGCAATGGGGCATGACCTTTGGCGGCGCCGCCTTCGCCGAGATCGTGCCGGTGCGCATCGACATGGAGATCAGCCCGGCGCCGTGATCCGGGCGCGAATCCCTGCGCCAAACGGCGGACGCGCGCTATATGATCATGGGCGGGCGGCCTGCCCCGCGATGCCCGGGACTTCGCCCCATGCGCGCCCTTATGACCGCAACGCTCTGCACGCTGGCGCTTTTCGCGCCGCAGACGCAGGCCGCCCCGATGCTGTGGCGGGTGAACGCCGCGCAATCGGTGATCTCGTTCGACTACGCCGCGAACGACATCCCCGCTTCGGGCGCGTTCACGCAGGTCTCGGGCGAGGGGCGGTTCGACCCCGACAATCTCGCCGCCACGCGGCTTGAACTGCTGATCGACGTGGGCAGCCTCGACCTTGGCGACCCGATCGAGAGCGCCTTCGCGCTCAGCGCGGAGTGGTTCGACGCCGCCAATCATCCGGTCGCGCGCTATCGCCTTGCGGCGCTGACCGCGCTGGGCGACGGGCGATTCGAGGCGCTGGGCGATCTGACCATCAAGGGGCGGCTGAAGGTGCTGCGCACGCCGATCACGCTGGCGATCTCCGACGACCGGGCGACCGCCAGCGGCGAGCTCGCCTTCGACCGGCGCGATTTCGATGTCGGCGCCGGGCCTTCTTCGCTGTTCATTTCGGTGGGAAATGCGGTATCGGTGCGCTTCACGCTGGTCGCGGAGGCGGCCAGACTGGGGAACGCGCTTTGACATGACCTTGCGGAACACCGCCACAAGCTGGGGCTGGCCGGCCCGCATCCTGCACTGGAGCATGGCGGCGCTCATGCTGTTCATGCTGGGCCTCGGCCTCTACATGACGCGGCTCGACGACGTGTTCGCCCGCTTCGCGCTGACCCAGACCCACAAAAGCTGGGGTTTTGTGGTGTTCGCGCTGGCCTGCGTCCGGCTGGCTTGGCGCCTGTCGAACCGCGAGGCGCCGCGCGATCCGCCGGGGATGAAACCGTGGGAGCGCGCGCTGGCGCGCCTGTCGCACTGGGGGTTCTACCTGCTGATGGTCGCGCTGCCGCTGTCGGGGTGGCTGATGGCGTCGGCCTCGCCGCTGCAGGACAGCTACGGCGTCAGGAATATGGTGTTCGGCCTGTTCGAACTTCCCGATCCGTTCATCCCCGGCGACAAGGGCGTGGAGGCGGCGTTCAAACTGATCCACAACGCCGCCGCGCTGGCGCTGGGGCTGCTGCTGGCGCTGCATGTCGGCGCGGCGCTGAAGCACCATTTCGTGCTGCGCGACGACGTGCTGAAGCGGATGACGTTCGGGCGCTGAACGCCCGCGCGCAGGTCGTGGGGCGCCGAGCGTACGCGCTCAGGCCGACTCCGGCGCCTGAGCCCCCTTCACGCTGCGCGAGGAGCGGCGGGCGCGTCAGTCATCGGCGGTCGCGGCGGTGGCGGCGTCGATCAGCGCGCGGGCGGCGGGGCCGTCCCACTCCGCCTCGCCGGTGTAGCGCGCGATCTCGCGGCCCTGACGGTCGAGCAGCAGCGTGGTCGGCTGGCCGATCAGCGCCGCCGCCCGCGCCACGGCGAAGCGCGGGTCGTGGTGCAGCGCCAGCGCCGTAATGCCGTTCTCCGCCATCCAGCGGCGCGGCTTGCCGATGTCGCCCCGATCGGTGGAGATCGCCAGCACCGCGAAATCGTCGCTCTGCGCCGAGGCCGCAAGCCTGTCGATGGACGGCAGCTCCTTCAGGCACGGCGGGCACCACGTCGCCCAGAAGTTCACCAGAACCACCTTGCCCGCCCAGTCGGAAAAGCGCCGCTCGGCGCCCTCGCCATCGACGAAGGGCGCGTCCACCGCGTCGCGCGGCGCGTCATGGACCACCATGCGCGCCATGTCGCCGCCGCGCGCCGCCATCAGCGCCGCGCGCCCGTCCGCGTTCAGCGCAAGCGCGGGGGTGGCGCCGAGCAAAAGGGCGGTGTAGAGGCGAATGAGTGTGCGACGCATGGCTTTCTCCGGTCGGATCGGGATCTTTCTCATGCCCCAACATAACGCGGGAACCAGAAAGGGCGAAGGGGCGAACGCGATGTGGGGCGGCCGGTTCACGGCGTCTCCCGACGAAGTGATGACCGCGATCAACGCCTCGATCGGCTT
>CAZRFB010000184.1:0-8181 GCA_964599185.1 uncultured Rhodobacterales bacterium
CAGACCTGAAAGCTGCCCTTCGCCAAGTCGATCGCAAGCATGTTGATCTTCATTGTCATCGATGTGCCCTCCGCTCGGTTCATGGGGAACCATCATGGCATAGAGATGCCGCTGGGTGGGGGCATCCACCGCATCAGTTCACTTGCGGAATGGCCCGCTTCAGGCGAATGTGCTCCCGATGGCGCGCGGCCCCGGTCGGTCCCGAAAACACGGGCTGGACTGCCGGATCATGAAAACAGATCGCGCCCGGCAATGAGGCGAATGAGCGGCATGGCGATGGGAAGACGCGGCGCGCTGCGCACAGTTGCGGGCGGCTTGTGGGCGGGTGTGGTGCTGATCGGGCTTGCCGGTTGCTCCGCCCTGCCTCGCAGCGGACCACTCGCCAGCGAACTCGATCCGATTGAAGCCGACGGCGCGCTCGAGGGTCTCGTCGCCGCCGTGACGCCCAGGATCGCCGCGCAGGTCAACCGCGCTCCGGTCCGCAGTTTCCCCGCTGCATTTCGTGACGCGCCCCCGATCAATCCTGAGGCGCTCGGCCCGGGCGATGAGATCGACATTCTGGTCTGGGAGCCGGGCGGCGGCGGCATTTTCGGCCCGCCCATCGCATCCACCGAAACCAATGGCGCGCAAACCAGCGCTGCGGCGCTTCAGGCGGTGCGGGTTGGCGCGTCTGGCGCTGTCTTCGTGCCGTTTCTGGGCGACGTCATGGCCGCAGGGCTGACGCCGGCGACGCTGCGCAAACGTATCCGTACGGGTCTTGCGCCATTCAGCGCGGCGGCCGAAGTGGACGTGCGGGTGCGTTCGGCCGACAGTCGCCTGGTCACGGTGCAAGGCGCGATCGGCAGGCCGGGCGTCTATGTGCTTGACCGCAACCTCGCACGGCTCACGCCGCTTCTGGCGCGCGCCGGAGGGGCGCCAGGCCTTCCTGAGCAGATCGAGGTCGCAGTCCGGCGTGGACAGGTCTCGGGCGCGGAGATGCTCGAAGACATCTACGCCGATCCCGCGCTCGACATTGCGCTGCGCCCCGGCGACATGATCGTGCTGAACCCGATACGTGAGCGTTTTGTGGCGCTCGGCGCATCGACCGCCCAGGCCGAGATCAACTTTCCGATGCGCAATTTCACCATGCTCTCTGCGCTGGGCGCGGCGGCGGGCCTGCGCGATTTCGACGCCGATCCCAGCGGGGTGTTCGTGCTGCGGCTTGAGGAGCGCGCGATAGCCGACGCGCTGTTGCCCGGCCCGCCGCCCGAGGGCATGCTGACGGATGACGCCCGGCCGATCATCTACCGCTTCGATCTGACCAGCGCCGAGGGCCTGTTCGCCGCGCGCCAATTCGCCATGCGCGACCGCGATGTGCTGTTCTCGACCAATGCGCCGCTGACCGAACTGCGCAAGTTTGTGCAGATTTTCACCTCTGTGCTGACGCCGGTGCAGCAGTCGGTCGGCATCACGGCGATCACGCCCTGAACCCTCGGGCAGGGAGGATCGGCGGCGCGATCAAAGCGATGGCGGCGGCTTCAGGAGCGGCGCAGGGGAGGGCGCCCGCCGGATCGCCGCCAACCGCCCGCGTTCCATCCCTATAGCCGGTTCAGCCCCCATGAGATCGCGTCGCGCCACAGCCGCAGCAGCCGCGCGCCCGGGCGACCGGCGCCGTCGCGCGCCCGGGCGAGCGCCTGGATGGCGATTTCAGGCGGCGCCGGCAGGCCGGTCGCGGGGTCCACATACGCGGGATAGAGGATCAGCGCCGCCGCCGTCAGCGCATCGAGCGTCAGCGACACCGGTCGCGGCGGCGGATCGGCGTCATCGGTCAGGCCCCAGCCGGCGTAGAACGGCCTGCCGAAGGTCGTGACCTTCTTGCCGCGCAGCAGCGCCTCGAACCCCATCAGCGACGTGATCGTCGCCACGCGATCAGCCCAGTCGAGACAGTCCGCCGCAGACGCGGCGCCCGCCACCGCATCGGCCAGCGCCAGCGCCTGCGCAAGGTCTGCGGCGCCCTCACGCAGTCCGGTCATCACATCGGGATGCGGCTTGTAGAGCAGGAAGGCGTCGGGATGGCGCGTCCGCGTCGCGCGCAGCAGATCGAGATCGCCGCGCACCGCGCGCGCGCCCAGACGGATCGAGGCGTCGCCCGCGACCTGTCCGGCCACCAGCACCGCCTCGCGTCCGCCTGCGTCCGGTGGCGGCTCCGCCCCGGCAAGGTTGTATTTTGTCAGCCGCAGCGCGATCAGGCTTCGCCTCAAACGTGCGGCGCGGGCAAGCAGATCGGGGGTGAACGTGGCGGCGGCGACCGTCGCCTCGAACGCATTGGGCTGCGTTGCGTCGAAATACGGCGCGCCACGATCCAGCGTCAGCGATACGGGCGGGGTGTGACGCAGCCCAAGGCCGACCGAGCGCAGGAAACCGTCCTCGATGCGCAACGCGCCCGCCGCCGCCGCCGCACCCCACAGGGCGACGGGCTGAGCGCCTGATTGCGTGTCGATGTCGCTCAGACGCCGCACCACGCGGGGTGGGCCGTCCGGCCCGGTCAGGAAGGGGCGCAAGCATCGACGCTTCCAGGCAGACATGCCCACTAGCGCCACCGGTCCGCGCGCCCGCATCGCCGCGTGACGCAGCAATGACTGCGCCTCGACCGCCTCCGTGAGCGTCATCGCGCCGCCGGTCCAGGGAGAGACCGCCACCGCCGTCGCCAGCAGCGGCGCCGGAAGCGTTGCGGGATCGGTGTTTTCCTGCGGCGTCGCGATTCCGCCCATCCGCGCCCAGAGGGTGATCCGGCCCGGCGCGCCGAACACGGCTTCGAGCCGCGCCGGATCGACGTCGGCGGGGTCATTGCTGCAAAGGATGTCGGCGTCGGCATAGCCCGCCCGCGCCGCCGCCAGCCCGCCATCGCCGATCGCCAGCACGCGCGGCGCGGCGGCGGCCGCGCGCGGCGCAGGCCAATACAACATCTCGCACCGGATACGCTTCAGCGCCGCCGCCACCGCGTCGGCGGGCTGGAATGCTGCGTCGGCGCCGGGTGAACCGCGCCAAAGAACCGCAGGCCAGATGCGAAGCGCCGACGGCAAAAGCGCAGCGCGGCGTCGCGACGCGCGCATCGCTATCGCCGGTCGCGGATGGGCTGTCCGGACGGCACGTCGGCGGCCCGCGTCACCGACTGCGTCATGGATGCGCCGTGGATGCGCTCAGGGCGAGCTGGGCGGTCGTTTTGGCGGGATTGGAAGCTTGCGTCATTGATCCAGAGATTTTTCAGACAGGTCCTGTCCACCGCCGCACGACGCAGTCATGCGCCGCCGACCCGTTTTTCATGGCGTCAGATACCACGCCATCCGCCTGGCCTCCAGCATCAGGCGCGACAACGCGATCTGTCGCCGGAACCCGCGCCGCCACAGGCGGGCCGTCCTGCACGCCCCCGCCCATGGCCGGGCGCCCGGAGATCACGCCAAAAGATTGTCCGTCCAGATGAAATCAAGATAGTCGGTGCGCAGCGGCTCTCCCACGGCCGTCTGGCCGCGCAACATGATCACGTCGCCGCTTTGCAGTGTGACGGCCTCGATGCTGCGCTCGGTCAGCGTCAGCGGATTGGCGAAGGCCGAGCCGAGATCCCGGTCCCACAGAAAAGCGTCCACCTGCACGTCGTTGACCAGCACCTGCATCGAGGCGACGGCGTCGTTTTCATCAAAATAGCCGAGGTCAAGCCGATAGACGCCGCTGGGGCCGGCGAACACGTGGGTCGCGATCTGCTGGCCCGGGCCGCTCGCCTCGATGTTGGCGCCGCCCGAAGCCGCGCTGCGGTCCATGATCTTGAGGCCCTGCACCAGCGTGAAGTCCTCGGCCTCAACGCGGACCGGTTCCGGCGTGCGCGCCTCGCCCCTGAAGGCGAAGTCGAGATAGTCGGTGCGCAGCGGCTCTCCGCGGACCCCAAAGCCGCGCAGGTCGATGACATCACCCGGTCGCAGGGTGACCGATCCGATCATGTGCTCAACGAGCGATTGTCCGGTCGGACCAGCCGCGCCGGTGTCGCGGCTCCACAGGAAGCTGTCCACTTCCGCGCCGTTGACCATCACCCGCATCGAGGCCACGCCGTCGTTCTCGTCGAAATGGCCGAGCGCGAGATCATAGACGCCGGCGCGCCCGTCGAAGACGTGGCGGGCGATCTGTTCGGCGGCGTCCACCGCCTCAAGATGCGCCCCGCCCGAAGCTGCGCCTCGGTTCACGATCTTGAAGCCCTGCAGCAGCGCGAAATCCTCCGCCTCCACGCGCACGGGGGCGTCGTCGGGGTCGAAGAACGCCACCAACCCATCGCCGTCGAGGTCGCGGATCAAGGCGTCGTTGATCCCGTCGCCATCGGGGTCGATCGTGGGCGGCAAGGCGCCGCGCTGGAGCGGCGCGACATTGCGGATCAGGAAGACGTGATCGTTGAAGTCGAAATTGCCGACCCCGGGATAGTCCTGGATCGCAAGATAGGCGCCGGGCATGACGGCGCCGTCAGCGGCCCGCGCCTCGAAGTAGCGCAGCAGGTGCCCGCCGTCCGGCGTCCGGGGGTCGCCATCGCCGGTCAGCGGCGCGCCATCGCGGCGCAGCGCCGGGTCGGTCTCGTTGGCGCCCGGATCGCTCCAGGTGGCGTAGTCGGGGCGACCGTCGACCGAGATGTAGACCCCGAACGGTCCGTCAGGCGTAAAGGCGGCGCGGGTCTGGCCGCCGTCGAGCGCCCGGGGCAGCACCGTCTGGTTCTGCTCCGAGGCCTAGCCGAACAGCTCCACCCTGTCGGCGGCGGAGGCGGGATCGTGCACGAACAGGCGCGCCACGTCGCCAACCTTCTGGCCATCGATCTGCCGGGCGCCGAGGAGGGCGGCAAGCTGGATGATCTCGACCGGCGCCGATGCGTCGAGCGCGCTGAAGTAGGGCGCCAGCACCTCATCGCCGATGGTCTCCACAACCGCCGGATCTCCCTGTACGGGAAGCTGGTCGAACGGGATGTCGGTGGCGTAGCCGAAGGCGCGCGCAAGCTGGAACGGCTGCGGCTCCTGTCCGTTTTCCGAGGCGAACTGCGCCAGACCCGCCAGCGTCACCGACGCCGCGCCTGCGCTGGTGGTGACCGTGAGCGTCGTCTCGTAGAACTCGGGCAATCGCGCCAGCGCGGGGTGGGACGCTGTGGCGTCTCTGCTGGTGGGATCGATTCCGGTGAACGCGACCGTCACCGCGACGCGCGCGCCCGGCGCGAGCACCGTTGACGTCGGTCCCACAATGGTGAAGGCCGATGCGTCGCCGAGCGCGATCCCGTCAATGCTCAGCGCCATGCCGCCTTCATTGATGATCTCGAAAGTGGCTTCGTTGCGAAAGCTCTGCCCCGGTCGCAGCGAGGCGCTGTCAGGATTGATGTTGGTGAACACCAGCCGCGCGTCCGCCGCCGCGTCGTCCAGCCCTTCTATCGCCAGCCGCGCCGGGGCGGGCGCGACAGCGATGGGCACGAAATCTTCGTCCGACAGCGCGCGGTCGTTCGAGACGATCCGCAGCATGTCGACGCCCGAAAAACGCGCGTCAGCTGTGTAGGACAGCGCGCGCAGCGCCTCGTTGACCGCCGAAGGCGCGCCGAACAGATGCATCTGCGCCGTGCCGCCGCCGCTGACCGCCACGCCTGGCGCGGAACCGACGTCCAGCACGCCGTCCTGCACCGAGAGATGCACGTTGAACCGCGGCGTCAGCCCGCTGTCCGCGTCATCGACCCGGATGCGGTTCGCCGAGCCGAAGACGAACGGCTGGCCGCCAGTGGTCGAGACGCCGGCGGGCACGGTGTTGACCGGCGCCGTGCTGACCGGCGTCACGCCCTCGATGATGAACATCGTCTCGTTGAAGTCGCCGTTGATGCCGATGAAGTCCTGAAAGCCCAGATAGACGTTCGGGATCGCCACGCCATCGGCGTCGAGGGCCTGGAACAGCCGCAGCCACTGCCCGAAGATCGCCTCCGGCGGCGCGTCCGCGGGGATGTCTCCCTTGCCGTTGATGTTGGGATCGCTGGAGAAGTTGGCGGCGGCGATGCCGAACACGCCGTCGCCCTGCCAGATGTCGGGGATGCTGTCGCGGGTGAAGCGCGCCGACGCGAAGACGCCGTCGAAGCTCACGCCCTCGCCGCCCCTCGCCGCGGCGATGCCGGGCAGCACGGTCTGCGTGCTCGGCTCCGTCGCGCCGAAGGTCAGCGCAACGGCGGACTTTGAGAACGGGCGGTGGATGGTGAGCGGCTGAAAGCCCGATGTCGGCCCCGAGTAGCGCGCGATCATGGTGATCTGCGCTTCGTCCACGCCGTCGGCGATGCGCCAGTGCGGCGACAGGACTTCGGTGTCGTCGAACGCCTCGTAGAGGCCGTCCTTGAACAGCGGCGAGGGCAAGTCATCGCGGAACGCCAGACCCGGAATGACGTTGCCGAAGCCGAACAGCTCCCAGACTTCGTTGACATTGGGCTCCCAGCCGCCTTCATCGACCCTTTGCCAGAACGCCGACAGCGTGATCGGCGCGGCGCCTTGCGCGGGGTCGTCGCTGAGGATTTCGAGCCGTCCGCCCACGACGCCGGAGACGTTGTTGGCGCGCTCGGTGAAGGCGTCGCGGTCAAAGCGCACTGCGACGTCCACGAACTCGCCAAGCGCCAGCGTCAGCCCTTCGATCCGGTCGGGATCGACCAGCGTGAAAGGGCCCTCGATGCGATGGCCGGTCAGCGTCAGCGGCCCTACGCCTTCGTTGGTGACGCGCAGCATGGCGTCGGCCTTGAAGGCGCGCGGCGTCGTCGCGTTCTGGGACGGGGCGTCAATCCAGTTGAATTGCAGCCGGTCGGGAAAGAACGTGGGATCCAGACTTTCCACAGCGATGTGCGAATCCTGCCCGAACGCGCCCGTCACCGTCAGTGCGATCTGGTCCGTCGTCACTAGGCCGCCGTCCGTGACGGAGATGTCGATCACGGCATCGCCGAGGAACCCGGCCGACGGGGTATAGACAAGCCCCGCCAGCGCGCGGTTGACATCGTCCTGCGCGCCTGACAGCGACAGAACGGCGCCATTCCCGGTCATGATCTGCGTCGCAGGCGATGCCGCCGCCGACACTGTCCCGACGTCCGGCCTCAGCGTTACTGTCAGGCGATCGCCGTCGTCGTCGAAGACTGAGCTGGTGTAGCCGTCGTTGAAGGCCAGAGGGGTGTCGGCAAGCGTCAGCGCCGCTTCGGGAAAAGCGGCGAACGGCGCCCCACCGGCGGGCGCGGGGGCGACGAAGGCGAAGTCGAGAAAATCGGTGCGGATCGGCTCGCCGGGCACGCCGAAGCCGCGCAGTTCGACCAGCGCGCCGGTCTCGATGAAGACCCCGCTCACCTGCCGGATGGTCTGCGTCGAGGGCCCCGGCGTCGCAAAGCCGAGGTCTTGGTCCCACAGAAAGGCGTCCACCGCCACGCCATTGACGAACAGGCCCATCCGCGCGACGCCGTCGTTCTCGTCGAAATGGCCGACGCCGACGTCGTAGACGCCGCTCGGCCCTTCGAAATGGAACCCCGCCCGTTGCTCCTGCGGCCCCACCGCTTGCAGGAACACGCCGCCTGAGGCGGCGCTGTTGCGCACCGGCTCAAAGCGGCTCAGCAGCGGCATGTCTTCGACCTCGACGCGGAACGGCGTCGTCGCGCCCACCACGAGACGGTCGATGTTGGGGCCGCCGCGGCCGATGTTGCTCAGCGTGAAGGTGTTGTCGCCAATCTCAAGGGCCACCGTGACCGTTTCCGAGCGCCAGGCGTTCCATGCAGGGTTGCGGCGAAATCGATGAGCGCGCGGGTCTCGCCCTGCCGCGCCAGCGTCATCGGTCTGTCGCCGACGCCGCCATTGGCGTAGCGGAACGAGAACGCGTAGATCCCGGCTTCGGGCGCCGTGACCGTGAAGACGACGGCGTCTCCGGCCTGTCCGCCCATGTCGACGTAACCATCGCCTCCATAGCCGTCCCACAGCCCGAGCGCGTTGAGCCCTTGCTTGGGGCGTTCCGGCATGAGCGGCGTCCGGAACACCGTCAGCCCGTTGGTGTCGGACGTTCCCGTGTCATCGAGAATAGCAAACGCCTCGGCCTCCAGAACCGTGATGAATGTCGCCTTCGCCATCGCGTTCTCTCCACTTGTCGCAACGCTCTCGTGCCTGCGGTGCAGGAAAGCGCGGTCAGGGTTCAAGG
>CAZRFB010000185.1:0-2494 GCA_964599185.1 uncultured Rhodobacterales bacterium
GCGCCGCGCCGCACGCCCAGCCGCGCCAGAAACCGCGCCGCCTGCGCCTTTCGCAGAACGCGCCGCACGCCCTGGCGCACATCAATCCCAGCACGTCCTTTCCAAACGCCGCAGCCATACCTGCGCCCGGCGACCGCCGCCAGCGCCGGGCACGGCAGGGTGATCAGCGCCACCGGCCCGCCGACTCCCAGAACCCCTTGCAGAAACTCGCCGAAATGGCCCGGCGCGCGATGAGCGGACCCGCGCTTCATGGCGCCGGGCGCCGATGGCACGGGTCGGCGTTGCGGGAAGCCGCTTTGATCATGGCAGCGTTTCATCCAGCGAGGCGCGGCGGACCGGTCGTCCGGACAGCGTCTGGATGATTAGCCTGCGATCAGCGCCTTGCGCAACGCCACAGCTTGCGCCGGGCGATGGCCGGTGTCGCTGTCTCCTCGGAATTGCCCGTGTTCCCAACGCGCTGATCGCCCTGTTTTTGACGGTCATTGCGGACGGAGCCGGGCCGACGGCGCGCGAATGAACTGATGCGTCGTGTGAGCTTGGCGAAGAAGCCCTCGACAGCGTTGAGCCATGAGGCCGATGTCGGCGTGAAGTGGAAAGTCCAGCGTGGATGGCGTTCGAGGCCAGCTCTTGACCTTGGCGTGCTTGTGGGTCGCGTTCGGCGGCCAGACGGTCCGCCGGACCGTCTGGTTTCCCGCCTCACTTGTCGAGGATGACGTGGACAACCTTGCCGGCTGGGATGTCGCGCTCGAGCGCGTTGAGGAAGCGGATGAATTCCTGATGGCGGTGGCGCTGCATGTTCTGGCCCATGACCGAGCCGTCGAGCACGTTCAGTGCGGCGAACAGCGTGGTCGCGCCGTTGCGCTTGTAATCGTGGGTCATGGTCGGTCCCCGGCCCTTCTTCAGCGGCAGGCCGGGCTGGGTGTGATCGAGCGCCTGGATTTGCGATTTCTCGTCGAGGCTGAGCACCACGTCGTGGGTTGGCGGAGCGACGTAGAGCCCGACGATGGCGTGCAGCTTCTCGGCGAAGGCGGGATCGTTGGAGAGCTTGAAGGCGCGCCAGCGGTGCGGCGCGAGCCCGTGCGCCTTCCAAATCTTCTGCACCGTCGAGGCCGCGAGACCGACGGTCTTCGCCATGGCGCGCGCAGTCCAGTGGGTCGCCTCGTGAGGCGGCAGTTTCAGCGTCATGCGCACGATGGCGGCGGCGCGGTCGCCGCACCGCCGCGCGACTGGAGGCCCTCATGCGCAAGGGCATCGCGTGTCTGCGCTGATCACCGAGGCGATGATCGGTCAGGAGGCATCCCATTTGGGCGCACCCGCAGGTGACGTTTCGATGTGACGGCGCGAAACGTCACTTATGCGTTGTGTGTCGGCATTTGTGACGCTATCACCGTGTCAGCCACCCAAATGTGACAGAGCGCCCATGCCCCGGATCGGATACGCCCGCGTCAGCACGTCAAGCCAGGACCTCGCGATCCAGAAGGCGAAGCTGAAACAGGCGGGCTGTGAGATCGTGCGCGCCGAGACCGGCTCGGGCGCGTCGCGCGACGGGCGCACCGAGCTGCAGACCGTGCTGGAATTCCTGCGCGCGGGCGACGAGCTGGTCGTCCACCGCCTCGACCGGCTGGGCCGCTCCACCCGCGACGTCCTGAACCTCGTGCACGAACTCGACGCCAAGGGCGCGTCGCTGCGCGTGCTTGAGCCGGAGGTGACGACCGCCGGCGCCATGGGCCGGATGGTCATCACCGTGCTCGGCATGGTCGCCGACATGGAGCTGACATTCATCCGCGACCGGCAGCGCGCGGGGATTGACGCCGCGAAGGGCAAGGGCGTCTACAAGGGACGCCGGAAGCGCATCGACGACGCCGAGATCCGCAGGCGCGCCGCCGAGGGAATCTCCAAGGCGCAGATCGCCCGCGATCTGGGCGTGTCGCGGATGACGGTCTATCGGGCGCTGGAGGCGGCTGGCGAGAAGGCGCAGTAAGTCAGGGGGCGCGCTCTCCAGAGTGCGTGGTGCTACCGCTCACCCTCGCTGTGCATCGGCGCGATACCGTGACCCTCGAGAACTCAATGGGTTCAGTCTCTTGTGACGCCGATCGGCGCTGGAACCCCACGCCGATCCACACCCTCGACGCCTTCGACTTCAGCCTCGTGCCCTCTCTCAGCAAGGCCCAGATCATGGCCCTCGCCGAGGGTGACGCCTGGCTTGGCGCCGGTCATAATTTGCTGGCCTTCGGTCCGCCGGGCGCCGGCAAGAGCCACATCGCGGCAGGCCTTGGCGATGAACTCATCCGGCGTGGATGCCGCGTGCTCTTCACCCGCACCACCGACCTGGTCCAGCGCCTGCAGGCCGCCCGACAGGCGCTGAACCTCGCCTCGGAGATCACAAAACTCGACCGCTTCGACCTGCTGATACTCGACGACCTGTCCTATGCCCGCAAGGATCAGGCCGAAACCAGCGTCCTCTTCGAGCTGATCTCCGCCCGCTACGAGCGCC
>CAZRFB010000186.1:0-1632 GCA_964599185.1 uncultured Rhodobacterales bacterium
GCCGCCACCGCATAGGCGGCGGTGGTCGGCATCCCCATCCCCAGCACGATGGCGATGCACATGGCGAAGAACAGCGCGATCAGCTGGTTCTGCTCGGCGATGGCCAGCAGCAGCGACGAGAACCGCGCGCCGACGCCGGTCATTGATATCACGCCGACGATGATGCCCGCGCAGGCGCAGACCGCGATGATCTGAACCGCCATGCGTGAGGCCAGCGCCAGCGCCTTGAGCACCGCTATCGGCCCCATCGCCGCAGGCGTCAGCCAGCTCACCACCATCGCCGCCGCCGTGGCGTAGGCGCCCGCGCGGATCACCGAATAGCCCATGAACATCGCGCCGATCAGCATGATGATCGGGATGAACAGATAGACGCGGGTTATCAGTTCGCGGAAATCCGGCAGTTCGCTGCGCGGCAGACCCTTCATATTCAGCTTCTGTGCTTCGAAATCGACCATGAAATAGATCGAGACGAAATACAAAAGCGCAGGGATGATGGCGGCGATCACCAGTTCGGTATAGGGAATGCCGGTGATCTCGGCCATGATGAAGGCGCCCGCGCCCATGATTGGCGGCATGATCTGCCCGCCGGTGGAGGCGCCCGCCTCGATGGCGGCGGCGGTCTGCGGCTTGTAGCCGACCTTCTTCATCAGCGGGATGGTCAGCGATCCGGTGGCGACCACGTTGCCAGCCGAGGTGCCGTTGATCATCCCCATCAGGCCCGAGGCGAACACCGCCACCTTGGCCGGGCCGCCGCGGGTGTGGCCTGCGGCGGCGAAGGCGAAGTTCACGAAGTAGTCGCCCACCTTGGACGCCTGAAGAAACGCCGCGAAAATGATGAACAGGATGATATAGGTTGAGGAGACCGCCGTGGTCGGCCCCAGCACGCCGTTGTCGGTATAGACATAGCTGAAGAACCGCCACGCGGTATAGCCGCTGTGCTCAAGAAAGCCGGGGAGCCACGGGCCCACAAAGCTGTAGATCACGAAGATCGAGGCGATGATCACCAGCGCCAGCCCGGCCACGCGGCGGGTCAGCTCCAGGATCAGCAGCACGCCCGCCATCGCCGCCCAGCCGTTCTGCGGATCGGCGAAGGCGGTGCCCGCGCGCAGGCGCATCCCCAGATTGTCGAGGCTGAAGATCAGGAACCCCGCCACCGCGATCGACGCCGCCACCAGCGCCCAGTCGCCCGGCGGCACCTTTGCGGGCGGCGTGCGCTGGAACCAGCCCGACAGGATCGCGAGCACGCTCGCCAGCGTCACGGTCTGGCCGAACCCGGCGAACACCCACGACGCGGGCTGCTTCACCCCCGCCGTCAGGAGGCCGACAAAGGCGTAGGCCACCATCGCCAGCGCCGCCAGCGACAGCGCCAGCGCGGCGATGCTGACCGCGCGCCAGACGCCGCCGCCGTGGTGCCCCTCGCGCCCGGCGACCGGCATCGAGACCACGAAGCCCAGCGCCAGCGCGCCTGCGACATGGGCGATGCGGAAGGTGAGCGTCTCCAGCGGCGCGATGTTCAGGACGTAGAGGTGCCACGAGGAATAGAGCACCGCCGCAACGAACAGGATCCAGTAAAGCGCGGAGCCATGCTCGAAGTCACGCTCATAGCTTGCCGGCGGCTCGTCATCCACGCCG
>CAZRFB010000187.1:0-9079 GCA_964599185.1 uncultured Rhodobacterales bacterium
ATGATGGACGACGCGGTGTCGCGCTATGCGGCGGAGGTGCGCTCGCGGGCCTTTCCCGGCGAGGAGCACACCTACAAGCCCAAGGCGGGCTGACGCGGCGGGGAGGCGATATGCAGGGATTGCGGCGCATCGCTGGCGCGCCCCGGACCCGATCAGCGGCTTTCCGGTGGAAAGCCGCCGGGGCCGGTTGGCTGGAGGCGCAAGCCGCAAGCCGAGGGGGGGCTGCTGCATGGACGACGGCGCCCGTATCGGCGCGCGGTCGCCGGGGGGAGGCGACCGCTGGTCGATCCGACGCGGGTCGGATCGACCAGGCGCCCTTTGCGCAGGCCGCGCATCAAGCCGACCGCCCACCCGCCGCCGCCCGCCCCCTTATCCCTCCTCCCCGTTCCCGGCCCTTGGCGCGGCGCGGGTTGGGCGATAGGGTTCGCCCGCGAACAATGAGAGGGCGCAGGGCGTGAGCGACAGCGACAGCTTCATCCAGGAGGTCTCCGAGGAGGTCCGCCGCGACCGGATGTTCCGGCTGTGGAAGCGCTATGCGCCCGCCGTGCTGGCCGTGATCGTCGCCGTGGTCGCCGCCACCGCGTTCATCGCCTGGCGCGATCACGCCCGCACGCGGGCGGCGCAGGAGATGGGCGCGAAGCTGATCGCGGCGGGCGAGGCGGCGTCGCCTGCGGCCCGCGCGGCGGCGTTTCTCACGCTGGCCGACGCGGCGGAGGGCGGCGCGGCGACGCTGGCGCGGCTGCGCGCGGCGGCGGAGCTGGCGGCGGCTGGCGACGCGGAGGGCGCGGCGCAGGCTTATGGCCGGGTCGCCGAGGCCGCCGACACCGAACCCGCCTTCGCGGCTTTCGCCGCGTATCGCGCGGCGGTGCTGGCGGCGCCGCAGGCTGGGGCGGCTGCGACCGTCGCCGCGCTCACGCCGCTGACCGCCGAGGGCGGGCCGTTCCGCCTGCTGGCGCTGGAGGCGCGCGCGGCGGCGCATCTGGCGCTGGGCGACCGCGCGGCGGCGCGCGCCGATCTGGACGCGGTGGCCGCCGATCCGCTGGCGACCGAAAATCTGCGCGCGCGGGTGCGCGAGGCGCTCGCCACGCTGGGCGCGGAGGCGATGAACGGATGACGGTTCTCAGGGCGCGCGCCGCGAGGGCGCTTTCTCTCACGGTCGTGCTGCTGGGCGGCTGCGGCCTGTTCGACGAGGCGGAGGTGAAGCTGGAGGGCGCCCGCACCCCGGTGCGCGCCGCCGTGCCGGAGCGGGTGATCGCGCCGGAGCGCGCGGGCGAGATCGCGTCTCTGGGCGCGCCGCTGGCCAACGCCGACTGGCCGCAGCCCGGCGTCGTGCCGACCCGCGCGCCGGGCCATCTCGCCGGCCCTGCGTCGCTGCGCGAGGCGTGGCGCGCCGACGTCGGCGCGGGGTCGGGCGGATCGGCGCGGATCACCGCGACGCCGGTGGTCGCTGAGGGTCGGGTCTATACGCTCGACGCCGAATCCGGCGTCGCGGCGGTGGACGCCGCCTCGGGGCGGGTTCTGTGGCGCATCAAGATCACGCCGGAGGGCGAGGACGACGACGACGGTTTCGGCGGCGGCCTAGCCTATATGGACGGGCGGCTGTTCGCGACCAGCGGCTTTGGCGAGGTGCTGGCGATCAGCCCCGGCGACGGCGCGATCCTGTGGCGCCAGAACCTCGGCGCGCCGCTGCGCGCGGCGCCTGCGGTGGCGGCGGGCCGCGTGATCGTGGTGACGCGCGCCAATCAGGGTTTCGGGCTGGACGCCGCGACCGGCGGCATCCTGTGGCGCGCGCTGGGCGCGCCGGGCGGCGCGGGCGTGCTCGGCGGCGCCAGCCCGGCGGTCAGCGGCGAACTGGCGGTGCTGCCGTTCACCTCCGGCGAGTTGCTGGCGGTGCGCGCCTCCAACGGGCGGCGGATCTGGTCGGACGCGCTGACCGGCGGCGGACGCGGCAGCGCCAGCATCGACGTGACCGACATCTCCGGCGACCCGGTCATCGCCGGGCAGGCGGTGTTCGCCGCCAACGACAGCGGTCAGCTCGTCGCCATCGACGGGCGCAGCGGCGCGCGCGGCTGGCTGCGCCAGCTCGGCGCCGCCTCGCCGGTCTGGCCGATCGGGCCGACGCTGTTCGTGGTCGCCAACGACGCGCGGGTGATGCGGCTGGCGGCGGCCACCGGCGAAACCATGTGGTCGGCGCCGCTGCCGCGCTACACCGACCCCGAGGATCGCACCGGCGTGATCGGCTATCGCGGGCCGGTGGTGGCGGGCGGCGTGGTCTATCTTACCTCCACCGAGGACGGGCTGCTGGCGTTTGACGCGCAGAACGGCGCCGCGCTGCCGGGCGCGGAGATCTCCGGCGGCGCCGGGGTGGCGCCGGTGGTGGCGGGCGGAACCGTTTATGTGCTGTCGGACGACGGCGTGCTGCACGCCTTTCGCTGAGGCGGCGGGAAGCCGGACAGGACGCGACGCTGGACGGCGCCGGGCCGATAGCGTATCGCCACGCGCATGTCCTTCAGGCTCGCCATCGTCGGCCGACCCAACGTCGGCAAATCAACGCTGTTCAACCGGCTCGTCGGCAAGCGCCTGGCGCTGGTGGATGATCAGCCCGGCGTCACCCGCGACCTGCGCGAAGGCGAGGCGCGGCTGGGCGACCTGCGCTTCACCGCCATCGACACCGCGGGCCTTGAGGAGGCGGACGCGGAGTCGCTGCAGGGCCGGATGCGCCGTCTCACCGACCGCGCGGTGGACGAGGCCGACGTGGTGCTGTTCGTCATCGACGCCCGCGCGGGCGTCACGCCGCAGGACGAGGTGTTCGCCGACATCCTGCGTCGGCGCGGCGGGCGGATCATCCTGGGCGCCAACAAGGCCGAGGGCCGCGCCGGGCTGTCGGGCGCCATGGAGGCCTACAGCCTGGGGCTGGGTGAGCCGCTGCCGATCTCGGCGGAGCACGGCGAGGGGATGGAGGCGCTCTACGCCGCGCTCCAGCCGATCGCCGACCTGCTGAACCAGGGCGACCCCGAGGACGCCGACGCGCTGGCGACCGACGACCCCGCGCGCCCGATCCAGCTTGCCGTGGTGGGGCGGCCCAACGCGGGCAAGTCCACGCTGATCAACACCATCCTCGGCGATGAGCGGCTGCTGACCGGCCCGGAGGCCGGCATCACCCGCGACGCCATCGGGCTCGACGTGGCGTGGGGCGACCGCAATTTCCGCATCTTCGACACGGCGGGGATGCGCAAGAAGGCGCGCATCCACGCGAAGCTTGAGAAGATGTCGGTCTCCGACGGCCTGCGCGCGGTGCGCTTCGCGGAAGTGGTGGTGTTGCTGCTCGACGTCAGCTCCAGCTTCGAGACCCAGGATTTGCGGCTGGCCGATCTGGCGGAGCGCGAGGGGCGCGCCGTGGTGGTGGCGGTCAACAAGTGGGATCTGGAGACCGACAAGACCGCGCGCATCAAGGCGCTGCGCGCGGCGTTCGACCTGCACCTGCCCCAGCTCAAGGGCGCGCCGCTGATCACGGTGTCGGCGATCACCGGCAAGGGGCTCGACAAGCTGCGCGAGGCGGTGCTCAAGGTCCATGGGCTGTGGAACACCCGCATCGCCACCGCGCGGCTCAACCGCTGGCTGGCCGACCGGGTGGCCGAACACGCGCCCCCCGCGCCCGCCGGGCGGCGCATCAAGCTGCGCTACATGACGCAGGTCAAGGCGCGCCCGCCCAGCTTCATCGCGTTCTGCAACCGGCCCGAGGCGCTGCCCGAAAGCTATACCCGCTTTCTGGTCAACGGGTTGCGGCGCGACTTCGGGCTTGAGGGCGTGCCGATCCGCTTCGACTATCGCAAAAGCGAAAACCCTTTCGACAAGAAATAAGTCGCGTCCCGTTTGCGACATCGGGCCTTCCCGCGCTAAGTATCGCGGGGATCGAGACAGCGCGCGCGGCGCGCTTGGGAGAGACGAATGATGCTTGAGCTTGGGGCGCGGACTGAAAAGGCCGCCACGGCGGCGGCGGTGATCGAGGGTTCCGACGCAACCTTCATGGCCGACGTGGTCGATGCGTCGCGCGACGCGGCGGTGATCGTGGATTTCTGGGCGCCGTGGTGCGGGCCGTGCAAGCAGCTTGGCCCCGCGCTGGAGGCGGCGGTGAAAAAGACCAACGGCCGCGCCCGTCTGGTCAAGATCGACATCGACAAGAACCAGCAGGTCGCCGCGCAGTTGCGGGTGCAGTCGATCCCGGCGGTGTTCGCCTTCGTGAACGGCCAGCCGGTGGACGGCTTCATGGGCGCGCTGGCGGCGTCGGAGGTGCAGGCCTTCGTGGACCGGGTGGCGGCGCAGGGGCCGGGCGGCGACCCGGTGGCCGAGGCGCTCGACGCGGCGGAGGAGATGCTGGCGCAAGGCGCGCTGGCCGACGCGACCGAGGTGTTCGCGGCGATCCTCGGCGAGGCGCCCGAGACGCCGCGCGCCATCGCCGGGCTCGCGCGGGCGCATCTGGCGCTGGGCGACACGGCCCAGGCGCGGGCGATTCTCGACGGCGCGCCCGCAAAGCTGGCGGGCGACGCCGCGCTGATCGCCGCGCGCGCCCAGCTCGACCTCGCCGAGGCGACGGCGGACGTGGGCGAGACGGCGGAGTTGCGCGCGCGCCTCGCCGCCGACCCCGCCGACCATCAGGCGCGCTTCGATCTGGCGCTGGCGCTGCTGGCGGACAAGGACGCCGAGGGCGCGGTGGAGGAACTGCTGGAGCTGTTCCGCCGCGACCGCGAGTGGCGCGACGGCGCCGCGCGGGCGCAGCTTTTCAAGATCTTCGACAGCCTCGGGCCAAAAGATCCGCTGGCGGCGCGGGGGCGGCGGCGGCTGTCCTCGATGATCTTCGCATGACGCGCGCGCCCGCCATGCGCCGTTTCACCCTCGCCGACATGCCCGACACCCTCGCGGTGTTCCCGCTGCCCGGCGCGCTGATGCTGCCGCACGCGCGGCTGCCGCTGAACATCTTCGAGCCGCGCTATCTGACGATGCTGGACGATGCGCTGAAAAGCGACCACCGCCTGATCGGCATGATCCAGCCGCTGGAGAATCGCGGCGACGGCCCCTCCACGCTGCGGCGGATCGGCTGCGCCGGCCGCATCACCAGCCTCACCGAAACCGAGGACGGCCGCTACCTGATCGCGCTGACCGGCATCTGCCGGTTTCGCGTGCGCGAGGAGATCGAGGGCTTCACCCCCTATCGCCGCGTGCGCGCCGACTGGGCCGGGTTCGAGCGCGATCTGGTCTCCGACGATGAGGACCCCGATTTCGACCGGCCCGCGTTCCTTGATCTGCTGCGGCGCTATTTCGAGGCGGCGCGGCTGTCGAGCGACTGGGGCAGTCTTGAGGACGCGGATGAGGAGATGCTCATCAACTCCCTGTCCATGCTGTGTCCCTTCGCCGTTGAGGAAAAGCAGGCGCTGCTGGAGGCGCCAAGGCTGGCGGAGCGGCGCGAGACGATCTGCGCGCTGATGGAGTTCGCCATCGCCTCGCGCGGCGAAGACAGCGGGTCGCTGCAATGAGCGGCGACGACACGCCCGCCGCGCCGCGCGCGGCGCAAGACCAGAGCGCGCCGGACCCGGCGCAAGACGCGAACCCGCGGGATGCGCAGCCAGTCCCCGACGCGCCGCGCGCGGCGCCCAACATCGACCGGCGGATGCTGGAGAGTCTGGTCTGCCCGCTTACCCACGGGCCGCTGGAGTTCGCGCCGGAGGCCTCGGAGCTGATCTCGCGCAAGGCGGGGCTGGCGTTCCCGATCCGCGACGGCATCCCGATCATGCTTGAGAGCGAGGCGCGCGTTCTTGAGGCCTGAACGGGGTTGAGAGCTGATCGGGCTTGAGGGCTGACCGGGCCTGAGGGCTGATCGGGCGTTTCCGGATCGGGATGGCGCGGGGGGGTTCACGAGGCTGTCGCAATCGCGCAGTATTCAGCGCGGGCCGACAAGAAGCCCCCTCACGAGGAGATTTTCCATGACGCTCGATCCATCCTTCAGCCGCCGCGCCCTGCTCGGCGCCGCCGCCTCCACGGCGACGCTGGCGGTCGCCTCGCCGTTCGTGGCGCGCCGCGCCGACGCGCAGGCCACCTCCGGCACGGTCAACATCTTCGCCTGGGCGGGCTATCTCTCCGAAGACATGCTCGCCGCGTTCGAAAAGGCGACGGGAATCAAGCCGGTCTATACCCCCTACGGCACCAATGACGAGCTGCTGAACCAGCTGCGCGCCACCGACGGCGCCGGGTTCGACATCATCTGGCCGTCGGTTGACCGCGTGCCCAACTATGTCGAGTTCGGCCTTGTGCAGGCCATCGACGAAACCAAGGTGAAGTGGGATCAGGTGATCGCCAGCGCGGTCACCGGCTCGGCGGCGATGGGCGCGGTGGTGGGCGGCGCCCGCTATCAGGTGCCGACCGACTGGGGCACCGAGGCGCTGGCCTTTGATCGTGAGCAGGCGCCGCTGGTCTATGGAACCGCCTCCTACGGCGACATCTGGAAGCCCGAGATGGCGGGCAAGGCCACCGTGCGCGGCCACTCCGGTCTGGTCGGCCTTGGCCTGTGGCTCGAATCCGAGGGCAAATTGCCGCATCCGATGCGCGAGGCCTTCGTCGATGAGGCGAAGATGGTCGCCAACTATGACGTGATGGTGGCCGAGGCGATCGCCCGCAAGGGCAACATCGCGCAGTTCTGGTCCAACGAGAACGAGGCGCAGGGCGCGTTCCGCGTCAACGGCGCCGTGATCGGCCAGACCTGGGACAGCTCCGCCGCAGGCCTCGCGCGTGAGGGGCTGCCCATCGGCTACATCGCGCCCAAGGAAGGCGCGCTGGCGTGGATGGAGGGCGTCTCGATCCCGTCCAAGGCCGCCAACCTCGATCAGGCCTACGCCTTCATCAACTGGATCCTGACGCCCGAGGCGGGCGCGATGTACGCCAGCCACACCTCGATCAACACCACGGCGGCGGGGGCGGAGGCTTACTTGAGCGACGAGGCCAAGGCGTTCTTCGCCGCCGCCTATCCCGGCGACGCGCTCGACCGGCTGTGGTGGTGGCCGATCCAGGAGGGCTGGTTCGTCGCCAAGCGCAACGAGTATCAGGACCGGTTCCTCTCCGCCTGATCCGGCGGGTCGGCGTCAAGTCGGCGTCGGGACAGTTTCTGGACGGTTTCCAGACGGTTTCTGGACGGTTTCGGGGCGCGGCGGTGAGGCTCTCGCCGCGTCCCCCTTCGATGGAAAAATCCCCATGTCGCAGTCCGTCGCGCTGATCGATGTCGGCATGACTTTCGGCGCCGCCCGCGCGGTGGGCGGCGTCAGCTTCACCGTGCCGGGCGGCGAGTTCTTCTCGATCCTCGGCCCCTCCGGCTGCGGCAAGACCACCATCCTGCGCATGATCGCGGGGTTTCTGGAGCCGACCGAGGGCCGCGTCGAGATCGGCGGCCGCGACATGGCGGGGCTTGGCCCGAACCAGCGGCCTACTGCGATGATTTTTCAATCCCTTGCGCTGTTTCCGCTGATGAGCGTGCGCGACAACATCGCCTTCGGGCTTGAGGCGCGCGGGGTGGACCGCAAGACGCGCCGGGCGAAGGCCGACGCGCTGCTCGCGCTGATCGCGCTGGAGGGCTATGGCGAGCGGATGCCGGGCGAGCTGTCGGGCGGCCAGCGCCAGCGGGTGGCGATCGCCCGCGCGCTGGCGGTGGAGCCCGAGGTGCTGCTGCTCGACGAGCCCTTGTCGGCGCTGGATCTGAAGCTGCGCCAGCACATGCGCGCCGAACTGCGCGCGCTGCAACGCCGCACCGGCGTCACCTTCATCTACATCACCCACGACCAGTCGGAGGCGCTGGCGATGTCGGACCGGGTCGCGGTGATGAGCGCAGGCGTGCTGCAGCAGGTGGCGACGCCCCAGGCGCTCTACGCCGACCCCGCCACGCCGTTCGTGGCCGGATTCGTCGGTGAAAACAACGCTTTCCAGGGCGTCGTCGTCGATATGGGCGAAGGGATGGCGGCGCTGGACACCCGCGCGGGGCGGCTGACGGGCCGCGCCGGGCCGGGGCTGGCGCGCGGCGCGATGGCGACGCTCTACGTCCGGCCCGAGGCGCTCAGCGCCGATCCGGGCCGGCGCGACGCCGACGGCAACGCGGTGCGCGCCACGGTGGAGCGGCTGGACTTCGAGGGCGCCTTCGCGCTGCTGCATGCGCGGCGCGAGGACGGCGCGCCGCTGGTGGTCTCGACGCCTGGCGCGCGTCTGGCGGAGACGCCGCAGCCGGGGGCGGCGGCGCTGTTCGGCTTCAGCGCGCGCGACGCCGTGGCGCTGCCGGGCGCGCCCGACCATGCGTGAGCTGTTCGACCGCTTCGGCGCCGGGCTTGGCGCGCTGTTCGCGGCGCTGGTGGCGGTGTGGCTGACGGGGCTGGTGCTGGCGCCGAACCTGATGATGATCGACTTCGCGCTGCGCCCCAATCTGCCGCCCTCGGCGCTGGGCGGGCCGAAAGACGGCTGGACGCTGGGCAACATCGCCTATCTGGCGGGCGAGCCGGTGCATCGGGCGATTTTTTTCAAGACGGTTTGGGCCAGCGCGCTGGTGACGGCGCTCACCTTCGTCGTGTGCTATCCGCTGGCGTTCTGGCTGGCGCAGCGGGCATCGCCCAATCAGGTGGCGCTGGCGATCCTGGCGCTGACGATTCCGTTCTGGATCAACGAGGTGCTGCGCACGCTGGCGTGGTATATCATCCTCGCCTATCGCGGCCCGCTCAACGAGGCGCTGATGGGGCTGGGGCTGTTGAGCGCGCCGGTGCGCTGGTTCGGCGACGGCGGCGTGCTGGCGGGGATGGTTTACGCCTACATCCTGTTCATGCTGTTTCCGATCTACAACGCCATCGAGAGCCTTGAGAAAGCGCAGATCGAGGCGGCGCGCGATCTGGGCGCCTCCACCGCGCGGATCCACGCCCGCATCGTGATCCCGCACGCCAAGGCGGGCGTCGCCACCGGCTGCGTGTTCACCTTCATGCTGGCGGCGGGCAGCTATGTGGCGCCGTCGCTGCTGGGGTCGCCCGGCAGCCGCTGGTTCACCGAGATCATCTACAACTGG